>JALZWC010000430.1 GCA_023300255.1 Saprospiraceae bacterium
GCAAGTGAATCTATCTGGCTTTAGACAGACCGCAAAGCGGACGGGCTTGCTGGGCAGGTTAAAATGGCTAATTTATTCTTACTCTTTGCCTAAGTAGATCATCCCCCCAATCTAGCAATCTTCATACGATAAGTTTCCAAATTATGCTTTTTCTTTTGACCGAACATAAATACCCGATCTTCATCTAATCTTTTACAAAAATAGGGTCGAATCAACGCATTTTTCCCAAACAAAGAAGTGAGTTTACGTTTAACAATTTTGCCACTACTATAACTAACTTTGGCAAGCATAGGTATAGAAGAGCGTACATCCGCAGGTTTCATTTTATCTTTATCTTCATAGTCAAAATTGTCTTTATGGTCATTATAAAACAATAATAAATCTCTTTCTCGGTCCATTGCTTTAAAAGAAAAATATTTACTGGATTTTTCATCTAGCACCTGCATTTTAGGAATCCTTTTCATCCACATGAATTTTCCTCTGGTATCCAATTTGATAACAAACATATCCAATAAGGTTTGTGCATTACTATAAAGCAACTCATCACTATTTGGTCTAGATTCTCCTGTACTTTTAATTCGTTCCCCAATCACATAATAAGCATTTCGCTTAGTAATCACTTCTTGAATTCTAGCTTTATAAAAGTAGTTTCGACTATCATTATAAACAGGTTGTATTTCTCCCAATGCCGCAATAAAATTTTCTTTAGTCAATTCCTGTGTCGTCATTTTGATCGTCTTATCCACCGGATTTAAAAGAAATAAACCAGTACCAGAATAAGAAATTCTTCCTCCTTTTTTATAAAGTCCTACACCAATCAAGTTAGCAGTTTCATTCACCCTAAATAAGATTTGATCAAAACGGTATTTTTTTACATCAATTTCAAAAATTTCAGGTTTTCTTTGTTTCTTCAAAAAAGCTAAGACAAATTTTAATCCTTCCACTTCTGAAATTTGCTCATAACTCAATAAGGGATTAGCATTATGCTTTTTACCAATTACGTATACATTCTCTTCATTATCAATAAGCGTACTCTCTATAAATAAGTTTTTGTTTTCATAAGGAACCAAATACTTATGCTTTTTGATTTTCTTAAATTGAGCATCGAAAACCACGGAGTTTATTTTGCCCGAATCATCTGGCAAGGTATAAGACCAAGAAGACACTACTAACTTGTTACCATCAGGAGAAGTAGCATAAAAGAAAGGTAGTCTATTATTTGGTGGATTAAATACATCTTCTAGTTTTTGCTGTTTTATTAGCCGTAAATCTGGCAAACTATATTGGTAAGCATATAATTCATTTTTCCTAGTATTCTCCTGATAGACAGATATAAAGAGTAAAAAAGTGTTATGCCACTCTTGATATCCTTGTATACGTAAGTTACCTGAAGTAACAGGGATTACCAAGTTTTGTCGATTGGTCAAGGTCCTAGTTAAATCAAATATTTGCAGTTCCACTTCGCTTGAATCCTTCCACGACAGAGAATTAACCACTAAAAAGCCATGCTCTTTCACACTCACTATATCATTGATTAAGTGGGCATTGTCTATACTTACCCCACCTGCTGTGGTAATTTTTTGCAGGAATTGAGCAGATACGATGGATGGTAGAGCTAAAAGGACAAAGGAGAGGAGTAGATTTTTATTCATATTCAAGCATTTTAAGAATACTAGGAGATAGTACAACTAAAATACAACAAAATAATCCTTCTTTATGTTTTATTTATTATTTGAGGTCGTTTTTTTGACAAGTTTGTCTGAAGGTAAGAGGAGTTGACACTTTTAAAATCTTGCCTAGCGGAAAGACAGGTTCAAATCAAAATATCAAGTTCAAGCCAATAAATCCGGCTTATCATTTTTTGGACCTGCAACTTCCAGTGGCAAGTCTAGATCTGACTAATCGACTTCATCTGTCAATGTATGCAGAAAGGCAATAATATCCTCCATCTCTTGGGTACTCAAACCTAAAGGAGTAGGAGATAAAGTTTGGTTATCAATAGTCAATCCCATACCAGCCCCTCCGCCTTTATTATAAAAAATTAAGACTTCTTCTAAGGTCTCGAAAGTACCATTGTGCATATAAGGATCAGTAAGTGCTACATTTCGCAAGCTCACCGTTTTGAAAGATTTTTTAAAATTAGGCTGTTTTTCCCAGATTCGTCCGTTTTTATATCGCCCTATATCTTGGTCGAGCGTTGGGTGAATGGTGTCCAATCCTACTGTGACCCCCAATACCTCTGATTCTGACTCTGTATAAAATGGGGGAACTAAACCTCCGAAGGTGGGCAAAAAATGACAGGTAGCACAAGTTGCCTTTCCCATAAATAAATTAAAGCCTCTTTTTGTATTAGCTGGATAGTGGTCTGTTTCTGCTCGAATATATTTATCAAAAGGGCTATCTAAACCTACTAAACTATTCACATAAGCTGCGAGGGCATTACTGATCGCACGTTTGTTAATAAGATTTTTACTAGATATATCCCCATACACTTCTTGAAATAACGATGGATAAGTATCTGTTTGTTTTAATTTTTGGGAAATAGTTCGAAAGGTCGTATTAAATTCCAACGGATTGTCAATCACATGTGCTACTTGACTTTCTAAATCGAGTGATTTCATATCATAGAAAAATCGAGTGGAAAACGTAGCATTCAATAAAGTTGGAGCATTTCGAATGGTAGAGATTCCTACCTGATTGGTCTTGCTCAAAGGCAATCCATCTGTAAATGCTTTATCGGGATGATGACAAGAAGCGCAAGACATCTTACCGTCATTCGATAAAATGGGGTCATTAAATAATCGTTTGCCCAAGGCAATACTCTTAAGGTTATCTAAAGGTATATAACTGTATTGTTGAAAATACTCTTTCTTCAGAAATTGCTTATCGAATAAATTATCTGCTTCATAATTATGCGTATCTGTTCTTACCGAGTTTACTGGAAAGCGATTCTTTTTGTGAAATATCCGAAGAGATTTATATAATGGGTTAATTATCTCTGTTAAAAAAGTCAAGCGATCAAATTCCTCAAAAGTAGCATTTGATAGTTGCTCAATGCCTTGATCGAATAAGGTGAGAATCTCTTGAAAGGTAGATTGACTAGCTGGTGTTGAATGGTTTTTAAAAACTAAAAAAATCTCCTGCATAGCTTGCAGACCTATTATTGATTCCCCGAGCTCATTACTTGATCCTGGTGTGTCAAAACCTGTCACTCCTAAAGTATATATGCGCACTAAACCCAAACGAATTGCGTCAATAATAATAGGTTCTTTAAAATCATTTTGGAACTCACTGTCCTTTACAAAATCGACGGATGCTTTTAATTCTTGTATCAATGAATCAATGAGCGGTAACTCTTCCTCTACTTCTGCGCTAAATACTAATTCGTCTATTGCTTGCAGTCCATTAGGTGGAACAAGGTATTCAGGATTATCTTCATTTATTTTATAAACTGGTCCTCCATTAATATTTAGGTAGACATATTTAGTTTGAAAATAATCTAGTAAAAATTCTACTTTTTTATAAGCTGTTCTAACTTGAAGAAATTCTTGTTGTAGCTGATCCACCTCTCGCTCCCCACTCCTGCTATAAGCTAATAATGTATCTAGTTCGTTTTGTAAATAACTAAAGTGCTGAAAATGTAAATCTTCTGTTTGATAAGCAAATGATTGGCTGGGTGCAGTTGGCGAGTGCATGAAAAAAGAGAAACTACCTCCGAAAAAAATCAAAATTAATACTAAACGCATTGTAGTTTATTTAAGGCTAAATTACGGACACCTTAGGAGGTATCCAACACTTCGATATTTCTATATCCCGAATCATTCCCTCTCCTAATTTAGAGCAACTATTAATCCACAAAACTCTCCTTCTCATAATTATGTAATTGTTTCTGGAAATTCCTTAAAACCTGAATATTACGCCTGATTCATTCCCTACACTGAATACGATAAGGGGTTTCTACTTTGCCAATTTTGACAAGTATATCTAGCGAGTTGACACTTTATAGCCCCAAAGTGGGCGACATATC
>JALZWC010000431.1 GCA_023300255.1 Saprospiraceae bacterium
TGAGTAAGAAGCATCCCACAAGAACAGTCCCAACGGGACGACACCCTGTAACCCATGACGCAGTCGTGGGAGACGACTCTATGACAAAGTCATAAAGAAGACAAAAACAAAAACAATGAACCTAAAATCAACCCTACTCCTACTCTGCTGCCTAAGCATCGCCCTCACAGCAAGCGCACAAAAAAAGAAAAAAAGAGGCGCAAAAGCAGCAACCGCAGTATCCTCCTTTAACGCCAATCTCTACAAAGGCCTAAAATTCCGAAACATCGGGCCTTTCCGAGGCGGGCGAAGTGTCGCCGTAACAGGCGTACCAAAGGACCCACTCACCTACTACATGGGAAGCACAGGAGGAGGCATTTGGAAAACAGAAGATGCCGGCACTAGTTGGAAAAACATCTCAGACGGACAATTAAAAACAGGCTCCGTAGGCGCAATCGCCGTAGCCAATTCTAACCACAACATCTTATATGTAGGCATGGGAGAACACCCGATTCGAGGCGTAATGACCTCTCATGGAAATGGCGTTTATAAATCCACAGATAGCGGAAAAACGTGGAAACATATGGGCTTAGATCGCTCTCGACATATAGCGGCAGTTCGCATTCATCCACAAAACCCAGATGTCGTATATGTAGCAGTACAAGGCGCAGCATATGGTGCGAACAAAGAAAGAGGCGTTTATAAAACAACCGATGGAGGACTTACTTGGAAGCAGATCCTATATGTAGATGACAATACAGGCGCAGCAGATTTGAGCATGGATGTCAATAATCCAGCAGTCTTATATGCAGGTATGTGGGAGCATCGTCGATATCCTTGGACCGTAAAAAGTGGAGGCCCAGGCTCCAGTATTCATAAATCTGTTGATGGCGGCAAGACTTGGAAAAAGTTGAGCAAAGGATTACCAGAGGTGATGGGTAAAGTGGCAGTAGATGTGTCCCCTGCCAATTCCAATAGAGTATTTGCAAATATTGAGGCCGAAGGAGAAAAAGCGGGTGTTTATCGTTCAGATGATGCTGGTGAAACGTGGAAACAAACTAGTAAGGATAGAATTACAATTGCTCGGTCTTGGTATTATATAGAAATATTTGCCCATCCAACAAACGAAAATGAGATATATGTTTTAAATGCACCCGTATTAAAATCTATTGATGGCGGAGCTACTTTTAAGACTATTGCTATTGGACATGGCGATCAACATGATATGTGGATCAATAAAGCGAATCCAAAAAATATGATAGTTGGAAATGATGGTGGGGCAACGGTTACCTTTAATGGCGGTCAATCTTGGTCTACACAAAATAACCAACCTACGGCACAGTTTTATCGAGTTATTACAGATAATCAAATCCCTTATCATGTGTATGGGGGACAACAGGATAATACAACAGTAGCCATTGCCAGCAGAGCTACAGGTGGCATTACGGAACGAGATTGGTATCCAGTTGCAGGAGGAGAAAGTGCGTTCTTAGCATTCGATCCGAATAACCCAGAACTCATATATGGAGGGACCTATCATGGTATTATGTCTGTCTATGATAAGAAAACAAAAATGCGAAAAGACATCATGGCTTACCCTGTGATTGGTTTAGGAATGGTGCCAAAGGATATGAAATACAGATTTACTTGGAACTCTCCTATCATAGCTTCCCCACAAGATTATTCTGTTATGTATCATGGGGGTAATAAAGTATTAAAGACAACAGATGGTGGATTAAGTTGGGAAGAAATAAGTCCTGATTTAACGCGTGATGATAAAAGTAAACAAGGCCCAGGTGGAACGCCATTTACGATTGAAGGGGCTGGCGGAGAAAATTATAACACTATTACTTATTTAGAAGTTTCGGAACATAGCTCGGATGTTATTTGGGCAGGTACCGATGATGGCTTAGTACATATAACTAAAGATGGCGGTCAAAATTGGAATAAAGTAACGCCTACTGGTATCGGAGAAGCCTTAATTAATGCAATAGATGTCTCTCCGCATGATGCAGCTACTGCCTACCTTGCTGTTACTAAATATAAATTTAACGACTTTACACCAATGGCTTATGTGACGAAAGATTATGGAGTTACTTGGAAAAAGATCACAAAGGGTATCGCCAAGGAAGATTATGTCAGAGTAGTGAGAGAAGATCCAAAACGGAAAGGTTTATTATATGCAGGAACAGAAACAGGTTTATATGTGTCCCATAATAATGGACAGCAATGGAATCAAATGCAACTGAATTTACCTGTATGTCCAATAAATGATTTAACATTTGCAGATAATGATTTAGTCATTGCTACCTCTGGTAGAGGGTTCTGGATACTAGATGATTTAGGCGCATTGCAACAAGCTTCTACCTCTTTAGCTAGCCAAAAGCAAGCACAAATATTCCAACCTAAATCTAGTATGAGGATTAGTTATTCTTCTAGACGAGGATCAAACACTGCTGGAAAGAACCCACCAACGGGTGTCATTATCGATTATTATCTACCGTCTGATATGGATTCTAGTATGGTTCAATTAGACGTACTCGACCCAACAGGTTCTGTGATTCGAACTTATAGTAATACAAAAGTAAAGACAGGCAAACCATATGCAGGAGGTCCTCGTCCAACAAAGCCGATTCCTTCTAAAAAAGGGATTAACCGAATAGCTTGGGACCTGCGGACCATGCCGACACCAGGAATACAAGGAGTTTTTGTTAATGGTACTTATAGCGGTGCAATGGTAGCTCCAGGAAAATATACATTAAGATTAACAGCTGATGGAGCAGTATCAGAAACTACAGCTACTGTTACACCAGATCCAAGGGTAAAGGCCCTTCCAGAAGATTTTGCCACACAGCAAAAAGCACTTCAACAAATAGATGCCACTATTATTGAGATGCATGAATCGGTTAATCGAATGCGTAAAGTAAAAGATCAAGTAGAGAACTTGAATAAATTGCTTAAAGAAATGGAAGGCGTAGATACCTTGATGAATGCAGGAAAAGCAATTGCTACTAAAATCTCCCATTGGGAAAATTTCTTAATTCAAAAAAATCAAAAAACTTTTCAAGATGTCATTAATTTTCCGAATAGACTGAATTCTGATTTTATGAATTTAAAAGGGAAGATAGATCAACATGATCCACGAATGACTGAAGGGGCAAAACTACGATTAGCAGATTTATTAGCAGAATGGAATACACATGAAGCGACATTGGAAAATATTGTTTCTACAGATGTCCCTGCATTTAATCAGCTTTTTGCTAAACTTAAAACGCCAGTATTGGTTATACCTAAAAAATAAGTAGTGATAGAAGTTATTTTATCATTACAAAAATAGTGAATGCGTTCATTCTCAAACATATTTAACGAATAATGACCGCTGTACTACATTTGACATGTTAAAATTAAATTTATTTAAACGATTCTATACTTATTGACGTTTATGTAGTGAAACAGAAAGATAGAAGTTGTATTCCATATCTATTGGTACTTACGACTTTATACATATAAAGATTAAACCTTTTTTAAGGTTTTAGTTGGTTTTGTTTGTTATTGTAAAGGGCTTCCTCAGGATGCCCTTTCTCTTTTACTTTAAGATTAGTGAAGTAGTAAGTATGAAGTAATAAGTCGTAAGACGTTGACAGTCAATCTTTAAAAAATCATAATGGTCTACTTTATTTATTTTCCTTTACTTAGTGAAAAGAACAAAATAATTTGAGCCATTATACTTGTCCTGCCAGCCCGTCCGCTTTGCGGTCTGTCTAAAGCCAGATAGATTCACTTGCTGTGCA
>JALZWC010000432.1 GCA_023300255.1 Saprospiraceae bacterium
AGGTATGAGCTTTGTGTCTGCCTCAGATGGTGGTACTAATAACAACGGTGTTGTTACTTGGACGGCTTTAGCGAATCTTAATGCAGGTCAAACAAAGACCCTTACAATAATGTTGACATTAGATGATCCTTCTTTAACGGATTATATAAATATAGCAGAAATTACAGATGACTCTTCAGAAGACTTTGGAGTTACAGATACGGATTCTACTCCAGATACTAATCCGACTAATGACCCAGTATCAGAAGATGATATTGCTGAAGCGTCTATTGTAGTCTTAGGGAATTATGACTTAGCTTTAATTAAAGTTTTAGCTTTTGGACAAGCTCCTACTGTTGGATTAGGTGATGTGGTGAATTATGAAATTAAGATTATTAATCAAGGTAATTTACCAAGTGGAAATTATGAAGTAACAGATTTAATCCCTAGTGGGATGAGTTATGTTTCTTCTGCTCCAATGGGTACTAATAATGGGACTACGATTACTTGGACGAATTTACCTGATTTAAATTCTGGTGACATTCAGACGATTACCTTAGCATTACAGGTAGATAATATTGTAGGAGAAAGTGCGCGTAACTGGGCAGAGATTTCAGATGATTCTTCTGAAGACTTTAATACAACAGATGAAGATTCTACTCCAGATAGTGATTTGACAAATGATAAGGCTGTTAATTTAAATGACCTTAATATTGATAATGCTGCTGACGACGAAGATGATAATGATTATGAGGATGTAGCAACTACTGTACGTTATGACTTAGCATTGATTAATATGTTGCAAGATGGACAGGCTAATGTTGTAAGTGTTGGAGATCAAGTAACCTTTGATGTTAAGGTGACTAACCAAGGAGATGTTCCTAGTGAAACCTATACAGTAGTGAATGACATTCCTTTAGGAATGACGTTTGTTTCTGCAACTAATGGAGGTACAGAAACTGGTGGAATTGTCACATGGGCAAATTTACCTACTCTTGCTCCGGGTGATATGAACGTACTAAGTATTACGTTTCAAGTAAATGATCTTGCACAAAATACCATTCGAACGTATGCAGAGATTTCAGATGATTCTTCCGAAAACTATAGTACTACAGATGAAGATTCTTCTCCAAATACGATTTTCTCAGATGATTTAGCTGTTAACCATAATGACTTTACTATAGATGATCTTGCTGATGATGAAGATGATAATGACTATGAAGAAGTTTCATTGAGACAAGAGTATGATCTTGCCTTAGTTAAAACTTTGTCAGCTGGTCAAACAGATCAGATAACAATCGGAGATGAAATTAACTATACGATTACTATTGTAAATCAAGGTACCGTACCAAGTAATGCTTATACGGTAACCGATCAGATTCCAGCAGGCTTAGGATTTGTTGGTGCTAGTGATTTTGGTGTCCAGAATGGAAGTGTAGTGACTTGGGAGAACTTGCCTACCATCTTGCCTAATCAAACAAAAGAAATTAGTTTGGTATTAGTAGTATTAGATGGATTAAATGGTGATTTCCGTAACTGGGCAGAAATTTCAGATGACTCTTCAGAAGATTATAATTTAACGGATGATGATTCTACGCCTGATAGTAATACAGGAAATGATAATACGATAGGATTTGGCCAAGTGCCAAACGATGATGTTGTGGATCATAATGATCCATTAGCAGATACGGTTCCAGGTGATGAAGATGATAATGATTATGAAGATGTGAGTATCCTGCCTACCTATGATCTTTCTTTAATAAAAGATTTGGCTGACGGTCAGTCTACATCTATTGGAGAAGGGGACGAGATAGACTATGTGATTATTGTCAATAATCAAGGTACAGTACCTTCATTAGGATATACCGTAGTAGATCAAATTCCTGCTGGTATGAGTTTCGTTTCAGCTTCTGATGGTGCAACAGAAAGTAATGGATTAGTAACTTGGAACAATCTTCCAAATATAGAACCAGGTCTGATTCAATTATTGACAATTAAGTTGAAATTGGATGATGCTTCTTTAGCAATGTATAGAAACTTCGCAGAGATCTCAGATGATTCTTCTGAAGAATATAATACGACAGATGAAGATTCTACTCCAGATAGTGATGTAACAAATGATAAGGTTGTCAATCATAATGACCCGATTGAAGACGATGTTACTGGTGATGAGGATGATCATGATTATGAAGATATTAGTCCGATTCAAGTAATTTCTGTTTATGATTTAGCTTTAATTAAAACAGTAAACAGAAACCAAGCGACAGATGTAGAAGAAGGAGATAATGTTACATTCGATATCTTAATAACAAATCAAGGAAACGTTCCTTCTAATGATTATACAGTACTAGATCAAATTCCTGATGGAATGAGTATCGTATCTGTTTCTGATGGAGGAGCAACCTTAGGTAATACGATTGTTTGGTCAATCTTACCTAATTTGAATCCTGGTGCATCAAAGACACTTACGGTTGTGTTAAGTATGGATGATGCTTCATTAGGTGTATATAGAAATTACGCAGAGATTACGGATGATTCTTCTGAAGACTATGATACGACAGATGAAGATTCTACTCCAGATAATAATTTAACGAATGATGAGGTTGTGGATCACAATGATCCATTAGCGGATACAGTTCCAGGTGATGAAGATGATAATGATTATGCAGAGATAACGTCTATTCAACCTAGCTCAGTTTATGATTTAGCCTTGATTAAGCGTATCGTGCCAGGAGCGAAAACTACTTTAGCAGAAGGAGAAGAAACTTCTTTCTTGATTACGATTACAAATCAAGGATCGGTTCCTTCTAATGATTATTCTGTTATAGATAACTTGCCAGATGGAATGAGCTTTGTATCTGCTACCAACGGAGGTAACCTTATTGATCGAGTAGTAATTTGGCCAGTAATGCCAAATCTAAACGTTGGCGAATCAATAGATATTACGATTGTACTAAGAATGGATAATGCTAATTTGTCTAACTATAGAAACTATGCAGAGATCTCAGATGATTCTTCAGAAGACTATGGTACGACTGATACAGATTCTAATCCAGATGCTGATCCTTCTAATGATCCTATCATCAACCATAATGATCCAAGTATTGGAAGTTTTGATGGCGATGAAGATGATCATGATTATGAAGATATTCAATCTGAGCCAAATGCATTCCCGGATCCTATTTACGATTTAGCATTAATGAAAAGACTTGCTGACGGACAAGCAAGCACAGTAGCAGTAGGAGATCAAGTCTCTTATACTATTTTGATTAATAACCAAGGTACTGTTGTTTCAGGCAACTATTCTGTTGTTGACTATATTCCTGCGGGTATGAGCTTTGTCTCTGCTACCGATGGAGGTGCAGTTGACATAAATGGTAATGTTGTTTGGGCTGCTTTAGGGCCAATCGTACCTGGTCAAATACAAGAAGTTTCTTTAACACTTCAGGTAAGTGATACTCAAAGTAGCTATAGAAATTACGCAGAGATTTCAAGTGATTCTTCTGATACATATGGCGTTTCAGATAAGGATTCTACTCCTGATGAAAATCCAAATAATGATCCGGCTGTTAATTATATAAATATTACAGACGATAATATACCTGGTGATGAAGATGATCATGATTTCGAAGATGTTACATTAATGGGCACTTATGATCTTGCATTGATTAAAACAATCGCACCAGGTGCACATACAGAATTAGGGATTGATGATGAGACGACTTATAATATTAAGGTAACGAACCAAGGTACTGTTTCTTCTAATGCGTTCTCTGTTCTTGACCAAATACCTACAGGAATGAGCTTTGTCTCTGCTTCTGATGGCGGTAGTCATAATGCAGGAATTGTTAGATGGAATAATTTAGCAAGTATAGCATCTGGTGAGTCTAAAATAGTAACCATTACTCTAAGAATGGATGATATTTCCTTTGGCACTTATAGAAACTATGCAGAAATTTTTGCGGATGGTGCTGGAGACTTCGGAACAACAGATGAAGATTCTACACCAGATTCAAATCTTGATAATGATCAAGCAATTGATCATAACGATGATACAGCTGATGACGTTGCGAATGATGAAGATGATCATGATTACGAAGATGTTTTTTCTATTGATGTCATAGTGATTCTTTGTTCAGATGTAATTATTGATGCGGATCAAGTTGTTATCTGTCAAGATGCAGGAGAAGCGGCACAATTAGTAGCTACAAGCTCTGCTGGTGCGACTTATTCTTGGATACCGAGCGGAGGATTGAGTAGTACGACAAGTGCTAACCCAATTGCTACGCCTACGGTTACCACTACTTATACGGTAAATGTATTGGAAGAGAATGGCTGTGAAAGTTCTGCAGAAGTAACGATCACGGTTCTTCAAAAACCAGTAGCAACTATATCTCCAGCTCAAAGTGCTGTTTGTTTAGGGGAATCTACAAACTTAAGTGTGAGCGGAGGAGTGTCTTATGTATGGAGTCCAGCGACTGGATTGAGTAGCACAACTAGTGCTAATCCAACTGCGTCTCCTACAACTACGACTACTTATACAGTGACAATAACAGATAGCAAAGGTTGTACAAATACTGCTTCCACTGTGGTAAGCGTAAATACAGCAAGCGCAGATGCTGGCCCTGGTCAGACAATTTGTATCGACGGTGCTAATAATGGAGCAACACTATTTGCTTCTGGAGGTGTTAGTTATGTATGGAGTCCAGCAAGTGGTTTAAGTAGCGCAACTGCTGCTAATCCAACAGCAAATCCTACAACTACGACTACCTACTCTGTAACGGTGACAAACCAAGATGGATGTACCGCAGCAGATGAAGTAACGATTGTAGTAGAAACATGTATTCAACCAAATCCATGTGTTCCGGGTCCTCTTGTAGTGGCTAGTCCAGATATTACAATCTGTGAAGGGTCTACTGCACAGTTAAGTGTTACAGGCGATGCCTCTTATACTTATTCTTGGTCTGCTAATGGAGCAGGCGGAGCTATTGCAGGTTCTTCTACGAATCCTGTAGTTAACCCTACTGCTACAACGACTTATACGGTAGTTGCAACAGACGCGAATGGGTGTACAGCTCAAGATGATGTAACAGTTACTGTTACTAGAAATAATACAGTATCCGCAGGAGCAGACAAAGTGATTTGCTCAGGTAATAGTGCGCAATTAAATGCTTCAGGCGGTGTCTTATATATTTGGAGTCCAGCATTAGGATTAAGTGATCCTATTAGTGCGACACCAACTGCTAGCCCATTAGCTACGACTACTTATACAGTCATAGCAACTGATGCAAATGGTTGTTCAAGTACAGATGAAGTGGTGGTTTCTGTAGAATCTATAGATAACCAAGTAAGTGCAGGTGCAGATCAGACAGTATGTAATGATGGAAGTAGTGCACGGTTAAGTGCTAGCGGTGGAGTGTCTTACACATGGAGTCCAGCTACTGGATTAGATGATGTATTTAGTGCAGCACCAGTTGCTAGTCCTCCTGCTACGACTACTTATACCGTGACGGTAACAGATGCAAATGGCTGTACAGGGGTAGATCAAGCGACAGTAAATGTTCAAGCTTGTGCTGATCCATGTGATTCATTCACGGCTATTAATTATCCGGATAGAGAAATTTGTGCAGGAAACCTTGTACAATTGAGTGCATCAGGCGGCGTACTTTACTTATGGAGTCCTGCAACTGGTTTAGATAATCCAACGGTTGCTAATCCTACTGCTAGTCCTTCTAGTACGACGACTTATACGGTAATTGTAACTAATACAGCAGGCTGTACAGTTACTGATGATATCACAGTTACTGTGAACGGTAGTATTTCTGTTAGTGCAGGATCAGATCAAACGGTTACCGATTGTGATGGATCTAGTGCACAGATGAATGCTACAGGAGGTGTCTTCTACACTTGGTCACCAGCTACTGGTTTAAGTGATTCAACGATTCCTAATCCTACAGCAAATCCAGATAAGACGACCACTTATATAGTAGAAGTAACAGATGCTAACGGTTGTAATGCGACGGATCAAGTAGTGATCTTCGTAACAGAATGTAACACGAATCCTGAACCAGATACAGATTTAGATGGTGATGGTATTACAGATAAAATAGAAGCTACTTTGGGTACGAATCCAAACGATCCTTGTAGTAATAACTATACAGATGGAGAATTGTGTGCTTTCATTACTAACAATCCAAATAGTGCATTAGCAACTGCAGATTGTGATAATGGTGGCAAAGCAAATCTGATAGAATGTTTAGAAGGCGGAAGCCCATCTAATCCAGCAGATGACAATCCTGTAGATAATACAGATAGCGATGGAGATGGTATTACAAATAGCAATGAGATCGCTGCTGGTACAAATCCAGCTGATCCTTGTAGCAATACTTACTCAGTAGCTCAGTTATGTGCTTTCATCTCTAGCAAT
>JALZWC010000433.1 GCA_023300255.1 Saprospiraceae bacterium
TATACTAGAT
The DNA here is from genome assembly GCA_023300255.1 of Saprospiraceae bacterium. GTDB lineage: Bacteria > Bacteroidota > Bacteroidia > Chitinophagales > Saprospiraceae > JAFMDF01. Next base: position 11 of record JALZWC010000433.1, read on the forward strand.
GGATATATGATTTATGATGTATGATTTAAAATTTATGATTTTCACAAACTACAGGAAAAGTCAAAGGGGCTAAACATTATGCATGTTAGCCCCTTTGTAATATATAATAATTGATGTGAATTAACTTTTCTTTGTGTACGCTTTTTCCTTAATTCTGGCTTTCTTACCTACTAAATCTCTTAAGTAGTAAAGTTTAGCTCTTCTGACCTTTCCTTTTTTCAAAACCTTAATATCAGAGATATTAGGAGAAGACATTGGAAAGATTCTTTCAACACCAATACCATTAGAAATCTTTCTAACAGTAAAGGTCTTATTTCTACCAGCGCCTTTGATTTGAATTACGTCGCCTCTAAAAAGCTGCGTACGCCTTTTCTCTCCTTCCACAATTTCTACGCTTACCGATACATTATCACCTGGTCTGAAGTCAGGGAAAACATTTTCTTTTAGCATTTCTTCATTAACAAAACGTATTGCGTCCATCGCTTATCTATTTAAAAGTTCGATTTTGAATTAAATTCCCTAAAAGGTTTGCAAAGATAGCCCTTTTTTAAAGAAATGAAAATAGTTAGAAGATATTATTTATTAAAATAACGTCAATAGGTATGAAAATCTTTCTATCTGTTTAGTTTTTTCTTCAGAACAGCAGCAGTTATAGATTCTGACATTAAAGAAATATGCTGCTATTTTGATTATAACAATATAATTACGTAAAAATGTATTAAAATTTATATTAGAACTTAATAATTACTATGTCACGAATGAAGTGATTCGCTCTTGTAATAATGATAGAATAAATGCTATTTGCCCACAGAGAGAAAGGTATACCTCCCAGTCTGGTGTCAGAGTAAAGATAAACTCCCCCCCTTTTATCCAACTCCTGAAAGAATTTAACCTATTTAAATTAGATCTTCTTTCCATCATTAACCCTGTAATTATTAAAGCAACAATTAGTATCCCCCTTATTCAATGCTGATTGCATTTCTGAATTTACACCTCTGTTTACAGTAGTTCCAAACAAATCATTCTACTTAAGATTATGGAAAAATCATTACTTTTAAGAAGTAGTACTTCAAGCCAGTTTAAAACAACAAGAAAAAAATCTTGTTATTTGAATACAGGAACCTTATCTAAACTCTGCACAAGTCTTTTATTTTTTCTGTGCTTTTCCGTTACCAGTGTCTTTGCACAGTATGACATTGAGGTAGATCACACAGTTGATAACCCCACTGCTAGTATCGGGGAAACAGTAGAATTTACTATTGTATTATCCAATTTGTATGGCGATGATGCTGAAAACGTTCAACTAACAGATTCTATATCTACTTGTTTGACGAATATAGCATTAGTACCTGGTTATCCTTCTTCAGGAGGTGGAATTGCTGCTCTTAGTGGCAATTTGATTACTTGGGATGTGGCTACCTTAAGTACTACGCAAGTAAGCGATACCCTAAAATTTACAGCAACTGTAAATTGTGAAGGCGTTTACTTCAGTAAGGTAGAAGTTACGACTGATCCAACTGATGCAAATGATCTTGATGCTGATCCTAGCAATACGGCTTATGGAGAGGATGACATAGCAACAGCTTGTGTAAGTGTTCCTATTTGGATTTGTGTCACAAGTAATGATTCCATCTTTTTAGAAGCTACTACTGATGAAGATGTACAGTGGTATCGAGTTTATGATTTTAATGATAATGGAAATATAGAAAGTTCCGACACGGTGCCTCATCCTAATCCTGGCTTTTCAAATACGACCTATGCTGTTGCAGCTGGGGAGTATTTCTATACGAGCACAGAAGATGGTTGTGATGCGGGATTGTGTTGTCCTATTATAGTAAAAGAACCAGATCCAATACCTTGTCTAATTACAGGGGTTAGTGAAATATGCCAAGATGCATTGGCAGAAACCTTTACAGGGCCACCTGGATTAACAACATATGAATGGTCTGTGACTGGAGCTACTATTAATGGCCTTAGTGATGGTGAAACAGTAGCTATTGATTTTGCGGATACAGACGCTGTTTTACAATTAAAACTAACTAATGAATTTGGATGTATAGATTCCTGTTCTATAGATATTATTGTTAATCCAAATCCTGCTTGTACAATTGATGCTCAGGATATTAGCTGTGCAGGTTCTATAGACGGAGAATTAACAGCAGTTCCAACTGGCGGTCACGCCGGTTATTCCTATTTATGGGATAATGGAGAAATGACTGCTAATATCACAGGATTAGCGGCGGGTACTTATTCCGTCACTGTTACTGATTTTAACGGTTGTACTACAGAATGTAGTGGTGTTATTGCAGAGCCGACAGCATTGACTTGTTCTTTGGTCGGGACGGATGTTGCTTGTAATATGGGCGCGGATGGTACGATTACCGTAACAGGTGCAGGTGGCACAGGTGATTATGCCTATAGTTTAGATGGAGGTATCTATCAGCCAGGAAATATTTTTGCTGATCTTCCAGCAGGTGACTATACTGTTACTATAAAAGATGAAAATGAATGTACTAGTACTTGTACGGTAACGATTGCAGAACCAGTACTATTAACTTGTTCAACTACACCAAAAGATGTTACAGATTGTGCCGTTAATGATGGTGAAATTACAGTAGCAGGTAGTGATGGAACAGCTCCATATCAATATAGTATAGATGGAACTACTTATTCTACTACGGCAACCTTTACCGGTTTGTCTGCAGGTAGTTACACGGTATATGTTCAAGATGCGAATGGTTGTGTTAGTGAATGTACAGCAACATTAATAGCTCCAAGTGCACCAAGTTGTACAATAACAGCTTCAGTAGATGTAAGTTGTAACGGAGGAGCAGATGGCAGTTTAACAGTTGTTGGAACGGATGGAAGTGGTGCTTATGAGTTTAGCTCAGATGGTACGACCTTCGCTGCGGCAACAAGCTTTACTTCTTTATCAGCAGGCATACAAACGATTACGGTAAGAAATGTTGGGAATCCAAATTGTACAAGTCTTTGTACAGTTACTATAGTAGAACCAAC
>JALZWC010000434.1 GCA_023300255.1 Saprospiraceae bacterium
AATGCTCAAAATCGTCCAGCTGTCATAAGTTCCTGAAGTGATATTCCTTTTAGATTCCTTCTCAATCCATTTTTTGAGGACAAATCTTCATTTAAAAAATGAAATAAAATTTTTAATTTACCGAATCCTCTCCTTTTGAAAATATTGGTGTTTTCTTTTTAGTTGCTGCGAACTTGTGCGTATGTCTGCCTTAAGTAGATCACGTAGCACCTCCTAACTATTCAAACTGCCCCAACCAGTCTTTCAGCATCTTCCGAGTATTATTATCCGCCACTGCCCAATCTGAAGATGCCGAGTGCGCACCGCCCTTTATCGTTTCAAAACGAACATTAGGAAAAGACAAGGATTTAGTTTTCTCCCAAAAAGAAGTCGTGCATTCATATTGCACAACGCCGTCCTTATCACCATGAATAAGATACATCGGACGGCTATCCGTTGCTTGCAAATAGGTGATAGGATTTGCAGCGGCAAAAGTAGTAGAGGCTTTTCTTCCCCCGAATAGCTGAATAGTTGGAGACCACTGCATTTGACTTAAATCTAAAGGCGCAGCTTGTAAAAATATAGCAGACAGCTTCTCTTTTGGGATGTTTAAATTCGCTAAAGTCTTCTTATCAAAATATAACAAAGCCGCCAAATTTCCACCTGAAGACATCCCACCGAGAATAATTTTTTTATCCTCCAACCCTTTCTCTTTCATTATTTCCCAAGTCTTTTCTAAAGCTAAAGAAATATCTTCTCGCATACTCTGATATCCATGCCAGGGTAAGCGACGATGCGAAGCCATTAGGACAGGAAATCCCCAATCTGTCATCACTTGCGCAGCAGGTAAAAAGTCATCAGGGCTACCAAATTGCCAAGCGCCGCCATGAAAATAGAGAATAATATAATCTCGTTCTTTGACGCGTTTATCTGCCTGACAATATAGTAAATATTGCTTTTCGTGCTTCGCAAATGGATATTTCTCTGAGACAATATGCATTTCTACCTTCCGCATCTTTGACCAAAAAGGGATAAGCTGGACTACATCGAAAATTGCTTTTCGATACCAAAATAGGCTGAAGGCGAGTAGGGAAAATATAGTGATTAAGAATAGCTGCATGTTTTCGATATATTAGAATTGCAATTTTGTTACTTGCTTACACTGCTGGAATTTTTAAGAAGTCATATTCTGAGGTTTCATTTCATAGGAATAATCTTTTTTATCTTTTGTATCAAGATTATTATATTCATCAAGATGTTAGAGGAAAGTGGTATATTGAACTAAAGTTAAGCGTATTTGGTTATATTATTATAAGAGAAAACGCAAAATAGATGATTAGTAAAACAGACATATTAACTTATTTGAGTTCTCGGAAAGAAGAACTATTCAAAGAATACCAATTAGAGAAGTTAGGTTTATTCGGGTCCTTCGCAACAGGGGAAGAAACTGAAAGAAGTGATATTGACATTTTAGTTGAATTTCAACCGAATACCCCGCAATTAGCAGAGAAGAAGATGGCATTAAAAACGATTATCAAAAATCGTTTCAATAGAGAGGTAGATGTATGTAGGGAGAAATATATTAAGCCTTATTTCAAAACTCAAATTCTTCAATCAGCAATCTATGTCTGAAAAAGATAAAGGCAACTTATTAGTTATCATCGATGCTTGTAAGAAAATACAGAAATTTATAGAGGATATTGCAGATGTAGATGCTTTCCATGAAGACCAAAAAACATTTGACGCTGTTCTAATGAATTTTGTAGTGATAGGAGAAGCTGTTGCTCGGTTATCAGAAGTGCTATTGAATAAGCATATTCATATTCCGTGGATAAAGATCAAAGGATTTAGAAACATTATCGCTCATAATTATTTTGGAGTTGATGCAGAGGAAGTATGGCAAATTATCAAAGATAACCTTCCTGAGTTACAGGCCGAATTAGAAAAAATTCTTTAAATTAGATACTAATAAACAGTTCTTCTAATCCCGATGTCGGGATTAGAAGAAAAATAACTACCCAACCATAGGCACATCCATCAACAACACCTTCGCTTCACTATCCGCAATAATAGAAATAGTATCCGTATTCCAAACACCAAAACCATCCCGTTTTGAAAGCGCCTGTCCTTCAATAGTCACCTGTCCCTCTAAAATAAAAGCATATACCCCATTACCACTAGCTTTAATTTCGTAAGTCTCCGTATGGCCTGCTTCTAGATTTCCAATATGGAACCAGGCATTTTGATGTGCCCAAACACCATCATCCTCGGCATTAGGAGACAAGACTTGAAAGAATTGATTTTTTAAATGCGCATCTTTTAAAGAAATTTGATCATATCTAGGTGTTACGTTCTGTTGGTTGGGAAACATCCAAATTTGTAAAAACTTGACCGCCTTGTCTTTGTTTTTATTGTACTCGCTATGGTAGACCCCCGTTCCAGCACTCATAACTTGTACATCTCCTTGCTTAATCGTAGTGGTATTACCCATGCTATCCTTATGCTCTAAGTCTCCCTCAAGCGGAATGGAGATAATTTCCATATTATCATGTGGATGAGTACCAAAACCTCTTCCTTCTGCAACAGCATCATCGTTCAAAACACGTAGAACACCAAAATTCATCCGTTCTGGATTATAGTATCTGGCAAAGCTAAAAGTATGGTGCGTATCTAGCCATCCATGATTGGCGTGTCCTCTTGTATCTGCTTTGTGCAATATTGACTGCATACCATTTCCGTTTTTAGTAGTAATACCAGCATCTTCTGGCAAATGATTAAAACCGACTTGCTTCATCATTTTGTCGTAAGTCGAATTTTTTGGGTTGACATTTTTGGCTCGTAAGATAGAGCTACCTGTAGCAATTCCTGCGGTGCCTAGGATTGTCTTTTTTATGAATTTTTTTCTGTCCATTTTGAATGATTTCAGGTAAGGTTATTAACAACTTCTAACTAGCGTCTCTTTATTACTCAACAAAAATCATACTTGTTTCCTGTTCTTTAAGTGAAGGAAATTAAATAAGATAGACCATAATAGGTAGTAATTTTTTCTTGTAAGGATGCTTCAAAAACCGCACATAGCCTAGCTACGTAAGGATTTTTGA
>JALZWC010000435.1 GCA_023300255.1 Saprospiraceae bacterium
TCAGTCAAAGTATCAACAATTATCCTTCATTAAAGCAAAAACTAAGAACAAAATAAGCTACCCTAAATTACGAACTTATTCCATACACATTCCTAATTAATATTGTGATCCAAATGAAATTGTCGGTTTTTTGGCAATACGTAAAAAAAAATAAAATATAATTTTTTTTACATATAATATATGTATCTTTGTTATAGCAGATTTTGGATGATAAATGTCTATTTATTGAAGATCACTATAATCGCCAAAACTGCCTTAAATCGACAATAAGAATTCGTTTCTCATAGTATGGGTAGCCCACTGGGCTGCCTTTTTACTTTGAAAACGAGTTAAGAATAAATAGGAACAAAGTAAAAAGAACAAGATAAAGTGTTCAATTTGTTATTGAACTATTCCTTATTTTTCGTTCGTTCCTTAGAAAATCTATTATAAGGTCTTACCAAACTATATCTTAATAATCCTACTCCTTATTTCAATCATTGTTTTGTTTAATCATGGTTCTGTAGCTTTGTAGTGGTATATAAAATATCCCAACTAAGAGTTGAATCTAATTGATTATCAAAGAATAATACTAAAATTCAACGGGTAATCATAACTTGTGTGCGTTATTCGTGCCGTAGGCACGGCACGATTTAGCTACATCTAATGACCAGTACATCCAATTCAACTCTTAGTTCGTATTAAATATCTGATACTACGGTGAAAATTGTGGGTCGTTGTAGGGGCAATCCCTTGTGGTTGCCCAACATTAGGATTAAACCGTACATTGGGCGACCACAAGGGTACGCCCCTACAAAGAACAACCGTTTGATAAATAACACCCACACTTTTCACCGTAGTACCAAATCTCTAATGTTATAAAACATTTAAAGCCTCAAAGCTACATTTTAAAACCATACAGGTTTTAGAATAGAGACGTATTACATGTAAAATAAACGAAGCCTCGTTGTTTTTTAAATGTAATACATCTCTATTCTCTGCTCTCTACTCTTTATTCTAAAACCTGTATGTTTTCAAAAAGCTACATTATGATGAATAAGAAAAAAATATTTAATGATCCAGTTTATGGATTCATTACGATTCCGTATGATATTTTATTCGATTTAATAGAACATCCTTACTTTCAACGACTTAGACGGATTAAACAGTTGGGGTTAACAGATTATGTGTACCCAGGTGCTTTGCATACTCGATTTCATCATGCATTAGGTGCCTTGCACTTGATGACAGAAGCTATAGAATCTTTAAGATCGAAAGGAGTGGACATTACAGAAGAAGAAGCAATAGGCGTTTCCATAGGGATCTTACTACATGATATAGGACATGGCCCATTTTCTCATGCTTTAGAACATTCATTAGTAAATGTTCATCATGAAGAATTGTCTTTGTTGTTTATGGAGACCCTAAACAAAGAATTTGGAGGCGCTTTAACCCTTGCTATAAAGATTTTTACTAATACTTACCCTAAAAAATTTTTACATCAACTAATTTCTGGACAGCTAGATATGGATCGACTAGACTATTTATCTAGGGATAGTTTTTTCACAGGCGTACATGAAGGGGTAGTAGGATATGATCGAATTATAAAAATGCTAGCAGTTAGAAATGATGAATTGATGGTAGAAGAAAAAGGTATCTATTCTATAGAGAAGTTCTTGGTTGCTAGGCGGTTAATGTATTGGCAAGTGTATTTACACAAGACAGTAGTAGCAGCAGAACAGATGTTAGTTAGAGTGTTAAAGAGAGCTAAAGAGCTGGCCCAACAAGGTGTTGAATTAGACGTTTCAGATAGTTTGAGATATTGTTTATACGAATTAGATTCTGATAAAAAATGGAATCAAAATGCGAGTGATGTATTAAATAATTTTGCAAGATTAGATGATTATGATATATTTGCAGCCCTTAAGACCTTTACACAAGTTCAAGACCCAGTTTTAGCACTTTTATCAAAGGCATTAATAGATAGAAAATTATTCAAAATTGAATTAGGATCTATCCCCTTTAAAAGTGACTATATTGATAGCATTCGATCTAAAGTATTAGAAACATTTCCTATCAGTAAAAAAAGAGTAGACCATCTCATCATAACCGGCAAGGAAACGAATAGTGCTTATAACACATCCAAAGAAGAAATAAAAATTTTATATAAAGGAGGTAAAATACTCCCGATGTCAGAAATTAGCGATTTTGGAATCAAAACGGAGATAATTACTAAGTATTATTTATGTTATCCCAAAAATATACCCTATTTTTGACGCAAATAAGTTACTAACATAGGTTTTATAAACTTATTGATATATAATATATAAAGAAATAATCAATACAAACAAAACTTTTTAAAAGTGGAAAATATGTTTTTCTTGAGGTCTATGTGAATATAGGGATCAAGAAAAGCATCCCTTTTTGGGTTTTCAGTTTATTTTTAAATAATCAAAATTGGCATTGTAATTATGAAAAATTTAGGATTCTTACTATCTATGGTGTTTATGCTAGGGGTAGTTACATTATCAGCACAACCAACTGATAGTGACCCTTTGGCGAAAGAGCCAGGAAAGTGTTATGCTAAGTGCTTGATTTCTGATGAGTATGAAACAATCACCGAGCAAATAGAAACTAAAGCTGCTTCAAAGAGAGTAGAAGTAGTTCCTGCTGCTTACGAAACAGTAACAGAGCAATTTCAATCTAAGGCTGCGGCTACTAGATTAATCGCTGTACCTGCTGAATTCGGAACAGCAACAGAGCAAATGTTATCTAAAGAAGCTGCTACGCAGTTAGTAACAACTCCTGCTCAGTTCGAAACTGTATCAGAACAAATGTTATCGCAAGAGGAGTCTAAGCGTTTAATCGCTGTGCCTGCTACTTATGAGACTGTATCAGAACAAGTACTAGTACAAGAAGAATCTTCAAGATTAATACCTGTACCTGCAACTTACGAAACAGTATCAGAGCAAATGTTAGTACAAGAAGAATCTTCAAGATTAATCGCTGTACCTGCAACTTATGAAACAGTAACAGAACAGATGGAAGTAAAAGCTGCTTCTTCTCGAACGATTACGGTACCTGCAACTTACGAAACAGTTACAGAACAAGTACTTCAGCAAGCAGAATCTAAAAGATTAATCGCTGTACCTGCAACTTACGAAACAGTTACAGAGCAAGTATTGGTAAGAGCTGCTTCTAAGCAATTGAGCCCAGTACCTGCAACGTACGAGTCAGTAACAGAGCAGATCTTAGTTAAAGAAGCTTCTACTCGAATCGAAAAGATTCCTGCACAGTACGAAACAGTAACAGAGCAAATCGAGGTGACTCCTGCTTCTACTAAGTGGGTAAAGCGTAAGGCGGACAGAAACTGTCTTTCTGCAGATCCTAATGATTGTTTAGTATGGTGTTTAATAGAAGTACCTGCTGAATTCAGAACAGTAACTAAAAGAGTTAGACAAGGTTGTGCTGCTGGTTATACTGATAACGGAGAAGATTGTGTAAAAACAGTTGAAATTCCTGCACAGTACGGTACGCAAACAAAGCAAGTGTTAAAGACACCTGCATCTGTACAAGAAAGAGAAATTCCTGCAGAATATAAGACAGTTACTAAGCAAGTAGTGAAAACTCCTGCTACAACTAAGGAAGAAGTAATTCCTGCTCAGTACCAAACTGTATCTAAGCAAGTAGTTAAGACGCCTGCTTCTTCTAGAGAAGAGGCGATTCCTGCTCAGTTTACAACTGTATCTAAGCAAGTAGTTAAGACGCCTGCTTCAACAAGAGAGGAAGTAATTCCTGCTGTATATAAGACAGTTACTAGACAAGTAGTTAAGACACCTGCTACAACTAGACAGGAATCAATTCCTGCTGTATACAAGACAGTTACTAGACAGGTAGTTAAGACGCCTGCTGGTGTACAAGAGCAGCCAATCCCTGCTGTATACAAGACAGTTACTAAGAGAGTAGTAAGTACTCCTGCTGGTGTACAAGAGCAAGCAATTCCTGCTCAGTACCAAACAGTAACTAAGAACGAAGTTACTTCTCCTGCAACAACAAGAGAGGAAGCAATTCCTGCTCAATTTGGTACACAATCTAAGCAAGTAGTAGCTTCTGCTGCTTCTACGCGTGATATTGATGTTCCTGCTGAGTATACTACTGTTACTAAGAGAAACTTAGTAAAGAAAGGTGGTTTCACTGAGTGGAAAGAAGTACTTTGTAATTACCAAATTACAACTGAAGTTGTTAGATCTGTTCAAGCTGCTCTTAGAACAAGAGGGTATGATGCAGGTCCAATTGATAATGTAATGGGTACTAGAACTAAAGCTGCTTTAACTAAGTTCCAAAAGGACAATGGTCTTCCAGTAGGTCAAATGGATAAAGAAACAATGACTGCTTTAGGTATCAAGTACTAAGATACATATGTCTATATGAATGCAGATCAGGTCTTCCTGAGAAGCGATTCTAATAAAAAGCCTCCTATTCTTCATTGAATAGGAGGCTTTTTTTATGTCTTGATCGTAGGTGTTTTGAAAGGCTACTGATTAGAGGCACCTATTTGAGACTAGTCTAGCTTAGCAATAGGACTGCCCTATAGGTGTCAAGTTAAGAGATGAGCTAATTTGATAGCCGACACTTCAATATGGCTAATATCTAAGGGATCTTACGTGTCGGACACCTTTGGAGGTCTAGCGATTACCCATATCTTTTATACGCTAATTAGGGGCGTAGCCTCGTCCCTGTCTGTAGAAA
>JALZWC010000436.1 GCA_023300255.1 Saprospiraceae bacterium
CACATAGATACATAGATCACATAGGTGTTATGCTCTATGTGACCTATGTACCTATGTGGTTAAAAAAAATATATTACCGTCTTTATTTCAAACAACTTCAATCACACTACTGGTCTGTTCTTTTCCAATGTCCAGTAGTAGGAACTTCAATAACTAACCCTAAATAAGTATGTGGATCAGAACATTTTTAATAAGCATTTCACTTTTACTACCCACACTCTTTTTTGCCCAAGTCGACCATTGGGAAACGATTGTTTATAATACGGATACTTGGTCCTATTTCATCGGTAATGTGGAGCCACCTAGCACTTGGAATCAAGCAGATTTTGATGATAGCTCTTGGCTCAAGGGACAAGGCGGATTTGGATATGCAGATGAAGATGATACTACCATTATTCCAAAGACGCCTGCCTTGTATATACGTCATACTTTTTCCATCAATGATTTGGCAGCTATTGAAACGCTTATTTTACAAGCGGATTATGATGATGGCTATGTGGCCTATTTAAATGGGATAGAAATTGCAAGGGCCAATATTACTGGTAACCCACCGAGATACGATACTAATACACCTACGGACCATGAAGCCACTTTGTTTTCAGGTGGGCAAGTCGAATCAATTACCTTATCCGCAGCGCTTCAACAGGCAACTTTGAGGGCAGAAGAAAATGTATTGGCCATACAGATTCATAATAGAAATGGATTGTCTTCTTCTGATATGACTTCCAATTTTTTTCTAACAGCAGGCATTAATAATAGTACACAATTTTATAGAGCTACTCCTGAATGGTTTTTTTCGCCCAACTTTACCACACATCTACCTATTGTAAGAATTACTACCCAAAATAATATCAATGCAGCGGTAAGGATAGAGGCGCTCTTAGAAATAATTCATACACCCGATGGCGTCAATGATCCTACTGGAGAAGCGAATGAATATGTAGGCCCTATTTCTATCAAGCACAGAGGAGAATCCTCTCTCTTATATCCTAAAAAAGGATATTCTTTTGAAACTAAAGAGGAGACAGGGGAGGATAGAGATACTAGTTTTTTGAATTTCCCAGCGGAGGAAGATTGGATTTTACATGGACCTTTTGCAGATAAATCTTTGATGCGAAATGTGTTAACAATGGAGCTGGCAAGACGTATGGGACAGTATGCTAGTAAGACCGAATTTTGTGAATTATTTATTAATGGAGATTACCAAGGAATATATGTATTGATGGAACAGATTAAGCGAGATAAGGGGCGGGTAGATATTTCCAAATTAAGAGATGAAGATATTGCAGGAGATGAATTGACAGGAGGATATATTTATAGAATAGATAAAGGAGAATCAGATTGGTTGTCTAATTTTACAGCTTTAAATAATTCTAACACTAATTCAAATTTAGCTTATCAATTAGTTTATCCTGACATTGATAACGTACAGCCAGAACAGTTCGACTATATTAAAAGTCATGTTGATAGTTTTGAAAGAGCAATGCAACTGCCTACGCTCAGCTTTGGAGGAAAGACGATGGAAGAATATATTGACTTAAATTCTTTTGCGGAGGCACACTTATTGAATGAACTAGGTAGAAATGTAGATGGTTATCGCCTGAGTAGTTATTTTCATAAAAAGAAAGATAGCAATGGAGGCAAGATACATGCAGGACCTGTATGGGATTTTAATTTTGCTTTTCGCAATGCAGATTATTGTTCTGGAGCGCAAACGAACGGGCTTATTTTTGATGTTTTATGTGATAGTGATTTTCCATTTTGGTGGGACGTCTTATTAAACGATGAATCCTTTAATGATTTAGCTAAATGTAGATGGGAGGAGCTAAGATCAGGACCTTTTCATCAAGATGCTATCCTAGCTTTCATTGATGAGCAAGCGACTTATTTGCAACCTGCCGTGCAACGTAATTTTCAAAAGTGGAATATTTTAGGAAATTATGTTTGGCCAAATCCAAGACCCTTAGCGAATACTTATCAAGAAGAGATTGATCTTTTAAAGGATTGGATTAGTTTACGTTTGCAATGGATGGATATTAGATTGAGTGGGGAGTGTCAAACTGTATCGACCAAAGATCAAGCCATACCTATACCTTTTAGCATTGCGCCAAATCCTGCGAATCAATTTATTCAGATTAGTTTTTCTACACCTTCTTTATTCCAAGATGGAAAACTTTACTTAATGAATGTTTTAGGGCAGCCAATAAAAAACATTCCAATTACAGAACAAGTGGAGGTATCTCTTAGTGAATATTCTAATGGAATTTATATGATAGGTTTGGAATTAGAAAATACTTTTCTTTATAAAAAGATAGTTATTGCTAGATAATTTATGTCTCCAATTACATAGCTAGTTACGTAAGGATTTTTGAAGTATTCAAAGCCAATTAATCAGACCAGAGGTCTAAGCTACACGAACGACAATTTGGGATACATCCCGACCATTTAATAAAAATACATATACGTATGGATCAAAATATTTACCCCAAAAAAGACTTCATGTCTGTCCTTCCTCGTCCATCCTCTTCCAGAGGATATAAAACGCATGCAGTTGAAAATATGCCACCAGAGATGCCCGACCAAAACCTTTATTTGGGGGATGAAGTATTGCTTGCAGCAGTAAAACGAGAAGGGATTGATTGGGTGCAAGAGTTGGCAGTTAAAACAGGAGCACTTGCGGGTAGCCAGCAATTCAGAGACATTGCGCATATAGCCAATAGAGAACATCCTGTACTTCGCACGCATGACCGTATTGGACGAAGAATAGATATGGTTGATTATCATCCTGCCTATCACCAATTGATGGCAGAAACCTATCGCATGGAGGCGCATTCCATTGCCTGGACTACGAAAAATAAGCGCCCGCAAACAGGAAGATCGGTGCTATATTATCTTTGGAATCAGGTAGAAAATGGGGTCATCAGTTGCCCTAATGGCATGTCCTGTTCCATAGTTCCCTTACTTCAAAGTGACCCAGAGATAGGTAATCGATGGCTATCCAAAGTGCTATCTACAGAGTATGACCCAAGGCCACTTTACGCAGGGGAGAAAAAGAGTGTGACCGTCGGAATGGCAATGACAGAAAAGCAGGGAGGTTCCGATTTAAGAGCGAATACTACAATGGCAATTCCTACAGGAAATGACCGAGAATATCTTTTAACAGGTCATAAGTATTTTGTATCTGCTCCGATGAGTGACATTATTTTGCTGACTGCAAAAACCGAAAACCATAAAGGAATATCTATTTTTATAGTACCACGAATACTCGCCAATGGGGAGCGAAATAGTATCCATATTCAACGCTTAAAAACCAAATTGGGCAACCAGTCCAACGCCACTTCAGAAGTTGAATTAGACAATGCCATTGCTTATCGAATTGGCGAAGAAGGTCGAGGTATTCGCGAGTTTGTTAAGCACATGACGCATTTTATCCGCACGGGATTATCCCTAGGGTCGGCTGGCATTATGCGTACTGCGGTGACATCGGCTATTCATCATACGACTCATAGAAAAGCATTTGGCTCAACTATTCGAAGTTTGCCTATGATGCAAAATACATTAGCTGATCTTGCGATTGAAAGCGAGGCGGCCACGTTGATAGGCTTTCGTGTTGCTATAGCAGGAGATGATGCAAAAACTAAGGAGGCAGACAAATTATTGAATCGGATTCTCGTACCTATCGCCAAATATTGGAATTGTCGGAGGGTAAGTTCCGTTACCCTAGAAGCACTAGAGTGTCATGGTGGTATGGGCTATATCGAAGACCAGTCGATTGCTCGGTTTCATCGGGAGGCACCACTCAATAGTATTTGGGAAGGAACCTCTGCCATGATGGGACTAGATGTAATGCGAGCCATGCAAGCTGCACCAGAATCAAAAGATGCCCTATTAGAGGAAATCAAATTGGCAAAAGGAGGTAATCGCCATTTTGATACCTATGTGAAGAAACTAGAAGATGAACTAGTACAATGCTCCACAGATTTTGAGCCTCATGCACGTCGCATGATGACGAAGATAGCAAAAGCAATGCAAGGAAGTTTGTTAATCCGTCAATCTATACCCGAAGTGGCAGATGCATTTTGCGCCTCTCGATTGGGCGGGGAATGGGCGCAGGAATATGGCACTCTTAAAGTAACTGGGGCGCCTTTGAAAAAAATTGTGGATAGGGCTGCTATCAAGTAGGTATTTTTATTGGTGGACGGTAGACGTACTAGCTAAAGCCGCTGTTCGGTTTGAAAAGTCTAGAGTTTTAATTATACTTAATCATACTGTTGATTTTTTATTGGCTATCGCCAATAGGTAGATAAATTGAACGCAGAGGCGCAGAGATGCAGAGTCAAGTGTGGTTAAAATGTAGCTAAGCCTCTGCATCTCTCCGTCTCTGCGTTCAATTTTTTTATTGGCGACAGCCAATCCTGAATACTTATGTATATACCATAGCCTTCCTTGGAAGGCAGGTTCAAATTATTCATTGGCGACAGCCAATGCTGAATAGTTATAAAAAAAGAAACTAATCAAACCAACGATCAATAATAAATTAATAATAACCATTAGCCATAACGGAGGATTGCCCTTCGTCTTTGCCTTAACTTGATAGACAATATACCCCAAGGGTAAAGTACCCACTAAGCCAACCAAACCAATAGTATAGCCTGCCCATAATTGCCCGTCTCTAAAAGGAATCAATAATAGAATGAGCATAAAAAGCCCAGAAGATAAGCCATAATATCCACCACCATTTAATAACATTTTGAGCATAAATTGATACTTACTATCTATCGCTTCCCAAGAGGTTTCTAGTGCTTGGAGATGATAAGGCATTATTTGTTTCCTCGATGCATACAACAATCCGATAAGAAGGGTTAGTAGGGTGGCTGTCGCATAACAATAAAAGGAGATAGTATATCCTAATGATTCCATGAATTTTTATTTTAAAAGTTTTTAGTAAAAGTTCAATACCCGTTGAGAATCCATCCTAATCCGTCCGCACTCTTTTGCCTTTACGATTGAAGATTTTCCCTCGCAGACGACTCCCCCTCTTCGCAGGGGTGATTGGTTCTGGCAATTATAAATCATAGTTCATAAATCATACATCATAAATCTGTTAATTAGTCAAAATCAGACTGATATATGATATATGATGTAAGATATATGATTTAAGATTTGCATACACAGTCCAAATCTTCGTAAAAAATCAATTGGCAACTGGTAATTGTCTATGAAAAATCACCTAAAACTAGAACCAATCACCTCTGCCCTCTTCGTAAGAGGCTTTGGTATATACATAAGTATTTGCGGAATTAACGGGGACGAGGCTACGCCCCTTAAGAATCTAATAAATACAAGCGTTTTACTAT
>JALZWC010000437.1 GCA_023300255.1 Saprospiraceae bacterium
AAAGGAACCGTAGCCCAGCTATGCTTAATTTTTTAGCATTCCTTAGAAGAAAAAATGTCTAGCTTAAAACGACCAATTTATTCTTACACTTTGCCTAATTCAAATGTGCCTACTCTAATTTTAACTTACCTAGGAATGATTTTTTACCTGAATTATTTTGTATCGAAATATAAAGTTAAGTAAAGAGTTATGTGTCGGGAGCGAGGTGTCGAGAAAACAATGCTTTTATCAAGATTATTATATTTATTTTCAAAGTATTTTTATGTTCCTGAAAACTAAAAAATTTCATAAGCACCATAGGGCGAACGAGAAGTCATTTTTCTAATTCGTAATTAATTGATAAAATTTTTCTAAAGATTGCTAGAACTACGTGTCGGACACCTTCGGAGGTGTCCGACACGTAAGAACAACCTTTTTTCAGGTATTTATATATTACGATATTAATTTTTCTTTTGCCTTGTTAGCATTACTGAGTAGTTATAAAATAAAACAAATGATACCTTTTATTACGGAACTCAAAACAAGAAATGAAAATTTGTTTTATTTTGGATTGCTCTGTTTAGGCTTTGCTTTGCTTTTTTTGATTTTAACAAAAATAACCACGACTCAAGTTCATGGAGTCAATGCTTGGTTCAAACCATTCAAATTTGCTTTTTCTGTTTTTTCATTTTCTTGGGCCATGGCTTGGTATTGTTCCTATCTGCCCGATTTCAATATCAAGCCATTCAATTGGACCATCATTATTTTATTAGGTTTTGAAGTTTCTTACATTGCTATTCAAGCAGGAAAGGGACAATTATCACATTTCAATATCAGTACGTCATTTTATTCCTCCTTATACACCTTGATGGGATTAGCGGCAGCTCTAGTAACGATTTATACTGCTTATGTAGGCTTCCTGTTTTTTACACAATCCTTCCCTACCTTACCCAATTATTATGTTTGGGCCATTCGCTTAGGTATTTTGATTTTTGTAATTTTTTCTTTTGAAGGATTTTTAATGGGGTCAAGAATGAATCATAACGTAGGGGCACTCAATGAAAATTCGAATTGGTTTATCGTAGGTTGGAGTAAAACGGTAGGAGACTTGCGCGTCGCCCATTTTATTGGAATGCACGCCTTACAAGTATTGCCATTTATTTCTTTTTATATTTTTAAAAACACGAAAGCGACCATTATAATTTCCTTATTATATGGATTACTCGCTACCTTTACATTGGTGCAAGCCTTACAGGGGAAACCTATATTTACTTCAAAGAACATACAAACTAAAGTTATCAAATAAATTATTCTTCAACCACTATTTGTAACTAGGTACGGCTAGATCACACACCTAGTCGTTGTAAGTAATTAAACTAAATATAGTGAAGTCAATTATACATGAAATTTTTAAAGAAACTACATTTACCGAAGAAGAATCACAACTTCTATACAGCAAATTGAAAAAAATAAAGCTTAAAAAGGGAGCATTTCTTCTGAAAGCGGAAGAAGAGGTCAATGACATCTATTATATTCATGATGGCTGCTTACGAACCTATTTTAAAGATGCTTCAGAAAAAGAGCATACTTTACAATTTGCAATTAAAGATTGGTGGATTAGTGATTATATTGCCTTGTATGGAAGAGAGCAATCTAAATCCGTTTCTTATATTGAATGCCTTAAAGAATCCACACTATATAAAATTTCAAAAAAGGATTTTGATACGCTCTGTAAAGAGAAACCCAAAGTGGGACATTTTTATATTAAAAAATTAGAATCAGCATTTGCTACTTTTCAAAGACGAATCCTTGAAAATCTAACCTTATCCGCAAAAGAACGCTACCTAAACTTTGTTGCCACATATCCGAACATCGAACAAAATGTAAAGAATTACCATATCGCCTCTTATTTAGGAATTACTACGGAAAGTTTAAGTAGAATCCGAAAAGAGATTGCAAAGACTTAAGTTCTTATTTCGTAATTTCTTACCATACATCAATTTTTTATCTTGTTAATAGCATCTACTTTTGCATTATAATTGAAATTTTATAATACAAAAACATATTCAATGATGAAAAAAATAATAATTGGTTTAGCAGGTTTTCTAATTCTAGCCTTTATCACATTCTACCTAACATCCAGACCAACCGTTACGGAAGATGGCGCATATATGCCGTCACCATTAGCCTTAAAACTGGCAACGTCTTCTACAACTGATTATGATAAGACGGTGTATGAAAATCCGCACAAAGGCAATAAAAAAGTGTTGATGGTTTGTACGGAAGAAAGAAACATGACCATGGAGAATGGTAAAAAGTTTTCAACGGGAAATCATCCTGTCGAAATGATGTTACCAATATTGCATTTGAAAAATGCAGGCTTTGATATAGATGTTGTAACTGCGACAGGGAAATCAGCCAAAATTGAAATGTGGGCAATGCCAGGAGAAGATGAAGATATAAAAGCAGTCTATTCAGAGTACAAGACGAAATTTGAAAATCCAGGAAAGTTATCCGACTTTGTTCAAAACTCAATGACGGACAGTACCGATTATGTAGCTGTTTTTATTCCAGGAGGACACGGAGCTATGCTTGGCTTACCTGAAAATAAGGATTTGAACAAGGTACTTCATTGGGCACATGACAATGATCTATTTACACTTGCTATTTGTCATGGCCCAGCAGCATTGTTAGCTGCTAATTTAGATGGTGACAAAGATTCCTTTATTTATAAAGATTATAAAATGGCTTCCTTCCCAGATGCTGTTGATGCGCAAGGACCAATGATCGGGTATACGCCAGGTGCTATGCCTTGGATATATGGGGAGCGATTAAAGGAATTGGGCGTTACGATTATTAATGAAGCAGCTGATAATACGATTCATATCGACAGGAAATTAATTACGGGAGCTAGTCCTTTAGCTGCTAACGGTTTTGGAAAATTAGCAGCAACTACTTTATTGAAAGAACTGGAATAAAATTACTCGTAATCAAGTAAACAATTTAAGTGATTTATTAGTATGATACAGATATCAATTTCTTTATAAAGAAACTATTCATCTTTTAAACTATTGCGAATGTAGTAGGTTATTATTGGAGATTTTAGAAGTATAATAAATCAAAAAAATAAATATGGAACTATTAGACAAATTAAAGTGGCGATATGCGGCAAAGGCCATGAATGGAGAAAAAGTACCTCAAGAAAAAGTGGACAATATTATAGAAGCGATATCGCTCGCTCCAACTTCAAGTGGATTACAACCTTTTGAAGTGTTTGTAATTACAAACCAAGAAGTAAAAGAGTCTATTAAGCCAGTCGCTTGGAATCAATCTGTGATAACAGATTGTTCTCATCTATTAGTGTTTGCTGCTTGGGATACCTATACAGCTGATCGAATTAACAAACAATTTGATTTGACGAATACGATTAGAGGATTTAAAAACGAGGGCTGGGAAAACTATCGCCAGATGTTATTAAGCAGTTATCCTCAAAAAGATGCAGAGGTCAACTTTAATCATGCGGCTAAACAAGCATATATTGCTTTTTCACATGCTATAGTTGCTGCTGCATTTGAAGAAGTAGATAGCACGCCGATAGAGGGTTTTGATCCAGCAGCAGTAGATAAGATATTAGGTTTAAAAGAGAAGGGCTTGAGAAGTTGTGTGATACTTACTTTAGGGTATAGAGCGGCTGAAAAGGATTGGTTAGTGAAGCTTAAAAAAGTTAGAAAAAGTAAAGAAGATTTGATAACAGAAATTGCTTAGGAATAGAATGCAAATCCGTAGTTCCACGATTTAAACCTATCAAACGGCTAAAGTTGTGGAACTATCTCCTTCCTCTTAAGATTAAGAAGTGTACGAGTTACCCACTTCACGGTTCACAGAACAACGAACTTTTCTCCTTAGCTATTGACTTAGATTTTCCATCCATATTTTACTTTCCCACAATGGCATATACTTCTTGCTGACGTAAGTTACCTCCTACTCATTACTGAGTTAAATGCTATCACATATATTTTATTTCGGTTTACTTTTCTATTTTTTTGATAAAAAATAAGATCATTCGTAGTGATGACAATTCTAAAATTCTTTGTTTTTTGTTAATAAAAAGGATATTTTGCATAAAACTATCAAAAAAGCAAAGATTTTAGGCTATGATGTTAGAATTCGAAGTAGAAAACTATCGCTCCATAAAAGATAAACAAGTCTTTTCGATGGTGGCAGAATCTTCTAAAAGTAAATCCAATAACGTATTTGAACATCAATTGGCTAGTGGAGAGACCGTTCGGCTGTTAAAAGCAGCGGTTATATATGGGGCGAACGCATCGGGGAAATCTAATTTGTTGAAGGCTTTTTATGCACTACAGAAATTTATTTTAGCTAAAATAACCGTAAATGAATCAATAGAATTTTATGACCCTTTTTTGTTTGATACAACTTCCAAAAATAAACCGACTAAGCTTGTTCTGACTTTTATAGGATCAAATAATCATAAATTTAAATATCAAATCTCTTTTAACAAAGAGGAAATTATTAGTGAAATATTAGATTATTATCCAAAAGGTAAAGTTCAAAATCTTTTTAAAAGGCCTATCAAAAAGACTGCTAATGGTACTATTCATATTGCCAAATTAGGTCAAATAAGGAACAATAAGACTTTAAAGGTTTTTAAGAACCAATTAGTATTATCGAAGTTTGGCTTTGATACTCCAGATGAATTCTTTACTCCAATTTATCAATACTTTGTTGAAGATAATTTCTCTATTGTAAATCCAGCAGTAGGAAATAATTTGAATAAATTCAGAAATAATACAGTAGAAATTCTTGTGGATCATAAAGAACTTCTTGACTATCTTACTAAATTAATGGATATATCTGATACGAAAATTGATAGAATTGTTATAAAACGATTAGGAGAAAGTAAAAACAATGTTAGTAGAGAAAATATATATGAAGTTTCAGGAATTCATTCTGTTTTTGAGAATCAAGAAAAAATAGGAACGACTGATCTTTCCTTTGAGCAACAATCAAAAGGGTCAAATATCTTGTTTGCTTTAGGAGGAGATATATTATATAAATTAAAACTAGGTGGTATCTACCTGATTGATGAAATAGATACTAGCCTTCATCCCAAATTGGCTAAATTTTTAATTCAATTATTTCAAAATCCTATCTCCAATCCTAAAAACGCCCAAATAATTTTCACGACTCACGAAACCGCTTTTCTAGATAAAGATCTATTCCGAAAAGACCAAATTTGGTTTACTGAAAAAAATGAATACGGGGAAACAGAACTATTTTCCGCTCAAGATTTTGATAAAGTAAGAGAAGATACGCCATTTGATAAATGGTATATGGCAGGTAAATTTGGGGGTATTCCCGATATTCAAGCACTAGAGGCAATTTTTAGTAATGGCAAAACCAAATAAAATACTTCGACACAATATTCTGATTGTTTGTGAGGGCGAAAATACCGAACCTCAATATTTTGCCAGCTTGATTCCATTGGCTAAGAAAGCATGGGGAGACAATCCCAAATTATTTGTTGAGATTAGCCCTAAACCAAAATTGGTAGATGAATCTGTTCCTAATGAAAGGGTTTCTAAACATAAAACTGCTCGGAAAAAACGTCAACTAAAAACTGTTCCAACTGAACCATCTCTAATTGAAAATGAATTTAAAGCTGTTCCTGTTAGATATGTCCGAGAGGCGCAGCAAGGACTTGAAGATGGTACTTACGAAGAAGCTTGGGCCGTATTTGATAAAGATTATCACCCAAAACATAAGGAGGCTTTTGAATTAGCGAAAGAAGAAGTAGATGGAGAAAAGGTCCAAATCGCTTTTTCTAGTATTTCTTTTGAGCAATGGATTTTACTACATTTTGAAAAGAGTTTTACTCCTTTTGGAAAATCGGCAGCACTTATTGAACGTCTTCAAAAAGTAAAACCAGAATTACAGGATTACTCTAAAAGTGTTACGGCTACTGATTTCACATTCTTACATCCTCACTATTTAACTGCCTTTGAAAATGCCGCTTGGTTAAGATTTCAGTATCAAAAAAATAAATCAGATTTACCAATTTACGAACGAAACCCTTATACAAATATGGATGAGCTAGTTAGGCATTTACTGCAAATTCAGAGACAAATTCTATGGGTGGCATTGGAAGAAGTATACACATTTACTGGAATGACTATTCAATTTTCAAAGATATCAGCTACTTTTATTGAGTTGCGTTTAACAAATAATGGTATGATAAGCTACATTCTATCGCCTAAAGAGCTTTATACTATCTCTAATGAAATAAGATCACCTTTAACAGATGAGAAATCAATCATTTCAACTAAGGAAACTATTATTATTCCAATCGCTAATACCTCACCGATCAATTTTCTTCTCAATGTGGGCGAAGGTTATAGATTTATTGTTAATTCATAATCCCTTAATGAAGTAATAGGTATGAAGTCGTAAGACGTTGACAGCCAATGTTTAAAAAACCATAATGGCCTATTTTATTTTGACACTTTTACTTATCTACAAATCTTACGGCAATAACATCATTATCCCACAACCGATAATAATCCCACTAATCATGGTGTAAGCATTCTTCCTTGTATGGATTATTTTACCGACAAAAGCGCCAAGGCAAGCGAGCAAGATGGCTCCTAAGGTATAACCAGGAATGTATTTGAACACAGTATTCGTCTCAGCCATTTCAGCGCCATGAGCGTATCCGTGAAAACATCCGAATATAGCGAGAAGTATTAAAATTAATAGTAAATTTAATTTCGTTCGAAAAGCGATAATAAACCCAGTTGAAAAAACAGAGAAAGCAATTGTTTTTTCAACGAATAAGGTAGCTTCGTTATTCACGCCTAGAAATCCTCCGATGACCATTGCGGAAATAAATGCGAGCGGGGCAAAATACCAATTCTTCTTATTTAGGATATAACCTAACAATCCACTTCCCAAAATTGCAATATTATGATCTACTCCAAGAATCGGATGGGTAAAACCAGCTAGGACGCCATTGCCATGGCTTCCGTGTGCAAGAAGTATTGTTGGAACCAGAATTAATAAGACGAGTGTAATTGTCTTGTGTCTCATTTATTTAACCTTTGATCCGAAAGGTCGTAAATAATTTGAAATATAAAGGTGCATTTGATGGAATAGATAAGAGAATTGTCTTTTCCGTAACAATATGCAACTGGATGATAGCTGTCACTTAGCAAGTGGTTGATATCTGGGGTTTTGGGAAAGATGACAGCCATTTTGAAAATTTCTGCCATCA
>JALZWC010000438.1 GCA_023300255.1 Saprospiraceae bacterium
ATGGAAGTGGTGCTTATGAGTTTAGCTCAGATGGTACGACCTTCGATGCGGCAACAAGTTTTACTTCTTTATCAGCAGGCATACAAACGATTACGGTAAGAAATGTTGGGAATCCAAATTGTACAAGTCTTTGTACAGTTACTATAGTAGAACCAACTGAACTTGCTTGTACTGCAACAGGTACGAATGCTTCTTGTAATGGCGTTGCTGATGGTACTGCCACAGTAAGTATAACTGGAGGTACTTCAGAATATACTTATTTATGGACAGATGGTCAAACTACTCCGACTGCTACAGGTTTAGCAGTAGGATTACATGAAGTAGTAATAACGGATGCGAATGGTTGTCAAGCAACTTGTGATTATACAGTAACAGAACCAGTAGTATTAGCATTCGAATTAGCTTCCGTAGATGTAAGTTGTTTTGAAGGCTTAGATGGCCAAGTAGATGTAAATAATGTTTCAGGAGGCACAATGCCTTATGAATATAGTATAGATGGTGGTGCTTATCAGCCAGGAACTAATTTTCCAGGTTTAGCTGCTGGTACACATATCGTCACATTAAAAGATGCTAATGGATGTACACTTGAATTGAGTACTCCAGTTACGGAGCCGACTGTAGTTAGTTGTTTAGCAACACCACAAGATGAAACAGATTGCGGTGCTGGAGATGGAATGATTACGGTATCTGGTACAGGAGGTACAGGTACGTATGAGTATAGTTTAAACGGTGATATCTATCAAGCAGCGGCTACTTTTGATAATTTAACAGCAGGTAGTTATGTGGTCACTATAAAAGATGCGAATGGATGTACTAGTGAATGTACAGCAGTTATAAGTAACCCAAGCGCTCCAGCTTGTACAATTACACCTATTGCAGATGTAAGTTGTACTGGTGTAGCAGATGGTAGTTTTAGCGTAACTGCAAGTGGAGGTAGTGGTTCTTATGAATTAGACCTTGACGGTGGCGGCTTTGTAGCGATAACTGGTGCAACGAATACTTATGCTGATTTAGTAGCGGGAACTTATACCGTAACCGTAATGAATAATAGTCAGCCAAATTGTACAAGTACTTGTACTGTTATTATAGCAGAACCAACTCCACTAGTTTGTTCCGCAACTAAAACAGATGCGACTTGTAACAGCGAAGCAGATGGTACTGCAACAGTCAGTGTGTCAGGAGGCACAGCTGGCTATACTTATTTGTGGACAGATGGTCAAACTACTGTTACTGCAACAGGTTTATCAGCAGGATTACATAATGTAGTTATCACAGATGCGAATGGTTGTGAAGTTAATTGCGAAATAACAATTAATGAGCCTATGGCACTTAGTTGTAGTTTACTAAAGACGGATGCAAGTTGTGCAGCAGAAGCAGATGGACAATTAACCGTAACTGGTGCAGGAGGCACAGTTGGTTATGAATATAGTATAGATGGTGGTGCTTACCAACCTGGGAATGTATTCACAGGATTAAGCGCTGGTATTCATACCGTAACAATCAAAGATGCAGAAGGCTGTATCAGTACTTGTTCAGAAACAATATTAGAACCTACAGAATTAGTATGTACACCTACCGTAGACGCTATAGAAAGTGGTTGTAACGTAATGGATGGTCAAGCATCTGTTGTAGCATCAGGTGGAACTGGGCCATATACTTACTTATGGAGTAATGGAAATACAACTGATGCGATTACTAATGTATCAGGAGGTGCTTATGATGTAACAATCACTGATGCAGCAGGATGTACAAGTGAATGTTCTGTATCTATAAGTAGTTTCGAATGTGACTTTGATTTAGCATTAAATAAAGTGGTCAATACTGCGGCAACACCTGGTCCATACCAAATTGGTGATGAGGTAGAATTTACGATCAATGTATATAACCAAGGTAATGTAGATGCAACGAATGTAGATGTAGTAGATTACATTCCAAGTGGTATGACATTCGTCAGTAGTCCAGACTTTAGTGGAATGGTGCCGCATACTGCTACCGTAGCGAGCTTAGCAGCAGGTGCAAATACTAGTTTAACAATTATATTAAAAATTTCAGCAGGAGCAAGTGGCTCTTTAACAAATAATGCAGAAATCATTGATGCAGATGGACCAAACGGAAGCCCTGCACCAATAGATGAAGATAGTGATTTAGCAGTAGTGAATGGTGGTGTTGATAATCCGGGAGAAACTAATTCTCCTGATGATGTCAATGATGATTCAACTGGTGGGGCAGATAATCCAGATGATGTAGATGATTGGGATTACGAAACAATCTCTTTAGAAGAATTTGATTTAGCATTAGATAAAGTATTAACAACAGCACCCCCTTATCAAGTAGGAGATGTGTTAACTTTTACAATTACGGTATATAATCAAGGAACTATTGATGCAACAGATATCGTAGTAGAAGAATTCCTACCAAGTAATATGACTTTCGTAAGTAGCCCTGATTTTACAGCAAGTGCTACTGGTTATTCAGCTACTGTTCCAACTTTAGCAGCAGGTGTTTCTCAAGAGTTAACAATATTAGCTAGCATTGACGGTGGTGCAACAGGTACAGTGACCAATAATGCAGAGATCACTTCAGCGGATAATGATGGCGACCCATCTACTCCAGCACCAATAGATGAAGATAGCGATTTAGCTACTACTAGTGGTGGTACGGATGATGCTACAGAAGTAGATTCAGATGGTGATATACTAGATGATAGTACTGGCGGTACAGATACAGCTGGAGATGAAGATGATTGGGATTTAGCGCAGTTTACCATTGACACTTTCGATTTAGCATTGACTAAAACAATAAGTGCGACTACCGCTATGCCAATTGTACCTGGTGGAACTGTTACTTTCGATATAACGGTTTCCAACCAAGGAACTATTAATGCATATGATATTAATGTAAATGATTATACACCAGCAGGTTTGACTTTAGTGGATAGCGACTGGACTTTAAATGCAGATACGGCAACTTTATTAAATGAAGTTCCATTCTTAGCAGCAGGGGATGATATAGTTATTCCAATTACTTATACAGTAGATGCTGATTTCCAAGGTACGTCTATTACTAATAATGCAGAGATTGCATTTGCTTCGGATGAAGATGGTGGACCAATGGCTACGGATATAGATAGTGAGCCTGGATCAGAAGATGGTACAAATCCAGATGGACTTAATGATGACACAGCTGATACAGGCGGTGGAGATGATTATGATCCAGAGTTAATTCCTATTACGCAGACTTTTGATATGGCATTGACGAAAGTCTATGACAGTTATTCAGATGCAGATAATGATGGAATGATCAGTGCTGGTGATACCGTTATCTATACAATAACAGTTTACAATCAAGGAACAGTAGATGCAACAGGAGTAGAAGTAACAGACTATGTACCAACAGATTTAATTTTTTATGGTACTAGTCCACATAATGGAATTTGGACAGGAGGTACACCAACTGCACCAGCAGCAACTATTGGAACAATAGCAGCAGGTGGCACAAGTAGTGTACAGATAGCCTTAATTATAGACCCTGCTTTCCAAGGCACTAATATTATCAATAATGCAGAAATTACAAATGCAGACAATGATTTAGGCTTAGCAGATGAAGATAGTACGCCAGGAGATAACGAGAATACAACCAGTGAAATGGCAACGGATAATGATATAGCAGATGATAGCACTGGTGGAGATGACAACGCATCAGATAATGATGATTATGATCCAGCAGAAATCACAGTAGGTCAAGTATTCGATTTAGCCTTAACAAAAATATTAAAAGAAACGGAAACACCTGGTCCATTTTCACCAGGAAGTCTAGTAACATTTACTATAGAAGTATTTAATCAAGGAAGCTTAGATGCATATGATGTACAGTTAAGTGATTACATACCAGAAGGTTTAATTTTAGCAGATACCGATTGGGAAGATGCAGATGGTGATGGTATTGCTAATTTAGTTATACCAATTGAAGAAATCACAGTTGCAGAAGGAAGTAAATTAGTAGATATCACCTTTACTATTTCTCCAACTTTCCAAGATACCGTTCTTTTAAATGAAGCAGAAGTAAGTTTTGCTACAGCGGAGGATGGTAGCGGTATCAATACACCAGACATAGATAGTGAAGCAGATGGTGTAAATGATGATATCCAAGGTGCAGATGGTGTAACAGATAACAGTGGTGGAGATGAAGATGATCATGATCCAGCACCAATAGCGGTAGAGCAAATATTTGATTTAGCCTTAACTAAAACATTTGCTGCTAGCAGC
>JALZWC010000439.1 GCA_023300255.1 Saprospiraceae bacterium
ACTTAGTAGGTAAGTAATAGGTAAGAAGTAATAGGTAATAGGTCTGCTAATTGAATGTTGACTATTTCCTGCTTACTATACTTAACTATTAAATTTTCCAAAACGATATACAAGCTGGTCGCTCCAAGTGATTTGCTTGCTACTTATGTTTTTGGAATCTACTGCTATATTCAAATCCTTAAAATAAAAGAGTAATAGGTGTAACAAAATGGGTACCTAGTAAAATAAATAACAGGATCAAAAATCCTTATTACCTTTTACTTTTTACCTATTACCTCCTTCATACCTATTACTTAAAAAATAATTTAAATGACAAAATATATAGGTAAGTCCATCAAACGACTTGAAGATAAACGCTTCCTTACGGGTCAAGGAAGATATACGGACGATATTAAGCTGCACAATATGTCGTATGCGTATATACTCAGAAGTCCTTATGCCCATGCTAAGGTCAATAAAATTGATACCGCAGCGGCAAAAAAAGCTGCAGGTGTGGTAGCAGTATATACGGGCGCAGATATTCCAGAAGCGATTGCTGGTGTCCCTTGTGGGTGGCAAGTAGACTTTAAGAATGGAGATACGATGAAAGAACCGCCGCATCCATTATTAGTGCGCCATAAGGTACGGCACGTTGGAGATGGCGTGGCAGTTGTGATAGCAGAAACTTATGCGCAGGCAAAAGATGCGTCGGAGTTAATTAATGTGGATTATGACATAATGGATGCCGTTACTTGTCCTAAGAAAGCTATGGAAGCGGGTGCTCCTTTAGTACATGATGATGTACCTAACAATCTTGCTTTTGACTGGGAACTCGGTAATCCAAAAGAGGAAGTAGCAGCGGCATTAGCTGGTGCAGCGCATGTAACAGAATTAGAATTTGTCAATCAACGAGTCGTACCAAATGCGATGGAGCCTAGAAGTGCAATCGGCGTATATGATACAGCTTATGACAAATACACCTTATATACTACTACACAGAATCCGCATTTGATTCGCTTATTAATGTGTGCTTTTGTTTTGGGTATTCCAGAGCATAAGATGAGAGTTGTTGGACCAGATGTAGGTGGTGGTTTTGGTAGTAAAATTTTCCACTATGCGGAGGAAGCATTAATGATCTGGTGTACTAAAGAATTGGAACGACCTGTCAAATGGACTTCTGATAGAAGTGAAGCATTTATATCAGATGCGCATGGAAGAGATCATTATACCAATGCAAAGATGGGCTTCGATAAGGACGGAAAAATAGTTGGACTACAAGCTTATACTTATGCTAATATGGGTGGATATCTTTCCACTTTTGCACCAGCCGTTCCAACATATTTACACGGTACGTTAATGCAAGGATTGTATACTACACCAAAAGTTAATGTTGATGTAAATGGTGTTTTCACGCATACCAATGTCGTAGATGCCTATAGAGGTGCAGGTAGACCAGAAGCAACTTTTCTATTAGAGAGATTGATGGATTTAGCGGCTTTAGAAATGGAAATGGATCCAGCAGAATTAAGATTTAAAAACTTTATTCCTGCATTCGATGGTGTAAAGGAAGAAGGTTATATGACTCAAGTAGCCTTACAATATGATAGTGGCAACTATGAGCCTGTATTAGAAAGAGGTTTAGAAATGGTAGGCTATAAAGCCTTCCGAGAAGAACAAGCTAAACAAAAAGATAGTAATAAATTATTAGGTATTGGTTTCTCTACTTATATCGAGGCTTGTGGTATTGCTCCCTCAGCAGTAGTTGGCGCACTAGGTGCAAGAGCTGGACTTTTTGAATCTGCTCAAGTAACCGTACATCCAACAGGTAAGGTAAGCGTGTATACAGGCTCGCATTCACATGGACAAGGACATGAAACGACCTTTGCGCAAGTCGTAGCAGATAAAATGGGGATTCCAATAGAGGATGTAGAAATTATCCATGGTGACTCCGATACAGTAGCTTTTGGTATGGGAACCTATGGTTCTAGAAGTTTGGCTGTAGGTGGAAGTGCTATTGTAAAATCTATTGAAAAGGTATTAGAAAAAGGAGCAAAAGTAGCAGCCCATTTGTTAGAAGCTTCTCCTGAGGATTTGGATTATGAAGATGGCAAATGGACGGTAAAAGGAACCGATAAATCAGTAGCATTTGGAGATGTATCCTTAACCGCTTATGTACCTCATAATTATCCAGAAGGTTTAGAACCTGGTTTAGATTTTTCTAGTTTTTATGATCCTGCCAACTTTACCTATCCTTTCGGTTGTCATATAGCCATTGTGGAAATTGACAAAGAAACAGGAGAAGTCAAATTAAAGCGCTTCATCGCAGTAGATGATGTAGGAAACGTTATCAACCCAATGATTGTAGATGGTCAGATTCATGGCGGCTTAGCCCAAGGTATTGGTCAAGCATTGCATGAAGGAGCAATCTATGATGAAACTGGTCAATTAATCAATGGTAGTTACATGGATTATTGTATGCCTAGAGCAGATGATTTACCTAGCTTTGAAATTGATCGAACGGTAACGCCTTGTCCACACAATCCACTAGGAGTAAAAGGAGCTGGTGAAGCTGGCTGTATTGGTTCTACGCCTGCAGTAGTAAATGCAGTAGTAGATGCATTATGGAAAGGTGGTTATAAAGTAAAAGATGTAAAAATGCCAATGACGCCAGAGCGAGTTTGGACAGCTATGCAGTCTTAATCAGAGCAGAGAAGCGAGAATAGAGAATAGAGATTCGATCCGTCGTTAAGGATATGATTTCTTTTGAATCAACTAAAATTTCTCCTTCTTAATTCGCATTTATAAATTAATATTTTAGCTTTTGGAACAAAGAAAAGGAAGTAATTAAAGATAGATTTAGCAACCTTCATTAAGAAAAACATCTTCTTAGTGATCCAGCAGAATCTAGTCTCGCTTCTCTATTCTCTGTTCTCTATTCTAAAAAAAATAAAAAATGATACCAACTTCATTTAACTATAAAAAAGCAAATTCCATAGAAGAAGCCTTAGGACTTCTCGGAGAAGATGTACAAATCTTAGGAGGAGGCCACAGCCTTATTCCTACCCTTAAGCTTCGACTAAATGCACCCGAAACACTAGTCGATATTTCAAAAATTGCCGCTATAAAAGAGATAAAGGATAATGATAAATCGATTACTATAGGCGGTGGTGCCACACATGGATCTATCCATGCCAATGCCGACTTAGATCTACATTGTCAAGTCCTAGTTCAAGCCGCAGGTGCAATTGGAGATATTCAAGTAAGAAACGTTGGCACCATTGGTGGGAGTATTGCCCATGCAGATCCAGCTGCAGATTGGCCTGCTGCCTTATTAGCAGCAGATGCCAAAATAGTTATTCAAAGCAAAAAAGGAAAACGAGAGGTAGATGTAGATCAGTTTTTTAAAGGCTTCTATGAAACAGCTTTAGAAGACGGAGAAATTATTACCGCTATTAGAATTGCTAAGAATGGCCTCAATGCTAATTCTGCTTATGTTAAGTTTAAGCAACCTGCTTCTAGATTTGCGATTGTAGGCTGTGCCGTAGCAGTAGAAGTTAGTGGCGGAGCAGTGAAAGCTGCTAGGGTTGCTTTGACAGGTGTTGGTGAATCTGCTTACAGAGTCACTAGCGTAGAAAAAGCTTTAGTGGGACAAGCCCTAAATGCCGCAACTATTGATGCTGCTGTAGGAGATGTTACAGAAGGCGCAGAGGTAATGAGTGATCATTATGCTTCTGCTAAGTATCGAGCGCACTTGGCTAGTGTATATGTTAAGCGGGCTTTGAAGAAGTTATTATAAAACAATAAAGTTATATTTTTTTACCACATAGATACATAGGTCACATAGCCGTTAAAAACTATGTGTACTATGTACCTATGTGGTTTAAAATATAACTTATTCACCTAATACTTAATATAAGTTTATTCCCTCCTTCATTTTTCTCACAAGTTCTCCATGTCCATAAAATCAGTCAAAGAAATATCGGATTTACTATTAGCCCAAGGCTATATTCCAGATGAATCTATAGCGATGTCTATTCATTTATCCATGCTACTCAAAAAACCGCTATTGATAGAAGGTCCTGCTGGCGTTGGTAAAACAGAGATCGCCAAAGTGATGAGTAAAGCATTGGACACCAATCTAATTCGTTTACAATGCTATGAAGGCCTAGATGCCAATCAAGCAATTTACGAATGGAACTATCAGCGACAGTTGCTATACCTAAAAATGCAGGAGCAATCTAATTTAAGTATTACAGAAAAAGAAGCCCATATTTTTGGGGATGATTTCTTAATGGAACGACCTTTACTCAAATCCATTATGGCAGAAAAATCACAAGTACTGCTATTAGATGAAATGGATAGAGCAGATGAAGAATTTGAAAGTTTCTTCTTAGAATTATTATCGGATTGGCAAATCAGTATCCCAGAAATTGGAACAAAAAAAGCAAAATCTATTCCTTACGTCATTGTTACTAGTAATCGAATTCGA
>JALZWC010000440.1 GCA_023300255.1 Saprospiraceae bacterium
AACTTACAAACATCATTTTTACATGGTTGGTAGAAAATCTTTTATAAACGGTTCTATACAATTTATATGCTGTATAATTAAATTGTTTACAACTTCGTAAACAACTCTAAAAATTCCTTCTTCCTGTTCCGTGCCACTGCCAATTCCTCTCCATTACTCATCACCACACAGTTGTGACTATTGTTAATAAAATTGCAAGTGTGGTTCAAATTAATTAGATGGGAATTGTGTATCCGAACAAATTGGTCATCGTTTAATGTCGCAGTGACTTCTTTAAGATTTTTAGACACCGTTAATTTTTGTCCTCCTTCTAAGTAAATGTGGGTATAGGAACCATCGGAGAGACAATATATAATTTCTGATCGACGGACGAACGTTAGCCCAGTGTTGGTGGTGATGGCTATGTGGATTGTTTTCATTTGGTTTTTCGATTCTCTAATTCTCGGCATAGCAGCTCCCTTAGGAACGAATGCCAATTCATTTATTTGAAAATAAAGGGTAGTAAGTAGTTTTAAAAGCGGTAAGTGTATATCTATTTGTTAAAACAAATTTACAATGAAAATCTTTTTATTTCTCGGACATTTTTTTTACTTTCTAGCCTAAATATGGATTATTTAACACACTATATTATTTGTAAATAATTGAAAATCAACAATTAAGCCTCAAAATTGACTAGTAAAAAAACAATCGAAAAATCAAAGCTTATCCAGCTACTTTCTACCTTTTCTAGCTTAGAATGGAAACGTTTTGGCCGTTTTGTCCAATCCCCTTATCATAATAGCAATCAACAATTGATTGACTTATATACCATTTTAAAAAAAGCATTTCCATTTGAAGTCTTAAAAGAATTGGAACAGGAACGGATTTATAAAAAGGTCTATGGACAAGAAAAATTTAAGCTGAGTAAGTTTCAGAATCTTTGCTCGGATCTATATGAATTGGCAGGTGATTTTATTATTGATGTGCATTTGGATAAGGAGAAACGAAAGAAGAAAAAGCTGTTGATTGATGCTTTGTCAGAACGGAACTATGA
This sequence comes from Saprospiraceae bacterium, assembly GCA_023300255.1. Classification (GTDB taxonomy): domain Bacteria; phylum Bacteroidota; class Bacteroidia; order Chitinophagales; family Saprospiraceae; genus JAFMDF01. Next base: position 1,034 of record JALZWC010000440.1, read on the forward strand.
GTTGTTTAAAAGAGAGAATAATAAATTAGTAAAAGAAATTGAAACTCAGCGTTACTTTTTTGATGAAGATGATTTTCTGTTATTGTATCAGTTAAATAATAAATTATACCACCATATAGCGCGAGATAAATTTAATGTTAATCAACTAGAATTGAACGATACTTGGAAAAATCTCAATGCTTTTTATGATGTGACTAAAACCCAGTTAGAAGCAGAAAATAGGAATAAGCAGAATATATTAACAATAATTAAGAAGTCAGAAGATACGGACTACAATCAACTAAAAAAATTATTCCAACTAGCTACTAAACTGCATACTACTAAACAAACGGATTTATATTTTCAATTAAAGAAAGAAACCCTTGATAATTGGAATCAATTAAAAAGAAAGGACAAAACTGATTTATTGGTACATCTCCTCAATTTTTCTTTTATAAATGAATTAATCCAAAAAGAATTTGGACATAAAGAGGCTCTAAATTTATACAAACTAGGAATTAAAGATAAGCTTTTTGTTATAGATGGAAAAATGAGAGACATTGAATTCTTCAATATTAGTATGATAGGATTTAAATACGAATCAGAAGAATGGGTGACTAATTTCATTGAGGTACATAAACATTATTTACCTGAAAAAATAAGAATTTTTTTAGTCCCATTAGCTTATGCCTATAGTGCTATTTTCAAAAATGACTATGAGCAAGTTATTAATATACTTAAAGACATAAACCCTTCAAATAATCTTGTCTATTTAGATAAAATTAAAACATTGTTAATAAGAGCCTATTTTGAGGCAGTAATTAAAGAGAATGAAGCATATAGAAACCCATTACATTATGAAATAAATTCATTAAAAAAAATGATGGAAAGGAATGAAAAATTGTCATCAACTAAAATAGAGTCTACAAATAATTTTTTAACTTTGACTAAGAAATTATTAAATTTATATGATGATAAATCAATTGAATTAAAAAAAAATCATTCTTTTGAAATACTCCTATCTCAAACAAATCCCTTATTATTGAGACAATGGTTAACAGAAATGTTTCTTGTAATAAAAAATGCTACCTCATAAGAGGTAGCACTGAAATCTATTCTATAAATTGCTAACATCACCAATAATGATGAAATTCCACAAAAGCATTGAGCTAATCATAGTAATACGGTTTGCTGCATCCACCTATACAAGATATGGAGGAGCCCTCGTCGAGCGACCAAACTGATATAGTTCTTCTATTAGGAGTTAGGGGTATCCGCCCCGACTCCTTCCATACTTTTTTCAGTACTGTAAGATTAAAAATTCGAGTCAATAATTAATCATTTGGTTTTTGGGTGTGTAAGTCCCACATTCTAATAGAAAAAAATAGGGCAGCAAAACGTGTTTACGCTTTGCTGCCCTAGGTCAAAAAAATATTTTTTGACTATGAAGTTGTTTAAAAATGAATTGATGCATCATTTGCAAGTCATTGATTGCTAATGACTTCGCCTTTTTTATTTCCCGTAGCTAAGGCTACGAAAAATAAAAAAGGCTGTGTCCTAACAATCAAGCACTTACAACTGATTGCAGAATACATTCTTAAACA
>JALZWC010000441.1 GCA_023300255.1 Saprospiraceae bacterium
GCTTTTTCAAGTTTGGTTTCTCCAATTACTTCATTATCCAATACTATTTTGTAAGACTTCTCCATTATCAACAATTTAAACTTATAAATCTAATAACCTCACAACAATACATCAAACAATACCCCCTCACGACCTAGAGCACACCTAATAAAGTAACCGCCCCCATCCGTGTATTTCCAAAAGGAAATCAGCGTTCAATTATGTCTATTTAGAACGTTCCTATTTATCCCCACCAATCGCCTTCAAAACCTCCCGTGTCAAATCCCACCGATTAAACCCCTGTCGCCCATAATCCAAGCCCCTCCGTACAATCACCAAATCATGAGAAGGCACCACAATCACATATTGTCCCCGATTACCCGCCGTAGAATAAGCATCCTTTGGAACATCCGTTCTATCATCAGGAACTAGCCACCATTGTCCACCATAGAAGTTGCCAATAGCCGCAGTACTCGGCGCAGGCGTTCGCACAAAATCAATCCACTCTTCAGAAAGTAAACGCTCTCCGTCCCACATGCCTTTATTTAAATAGAGCATACCAAAGCGAGCTAAATCTCTAGCATTAGTATACACTTGACTACTCAACACAAAATCACCGAAGCGATCCGTACTTAAAAAAGTATTGCGCATACCTATTTTATCCAATAAGGATTTTCGAGGAAATTCCGCATAAGCCTGTTCGTCTCCCAAGGCTTTTTTCATAGCTAAAATGGCTAGAATTGTATCATAGTTTTCATAGTCCCAAGAAGTACCTGGTTTTCTGATTAAACCTCTATTCAATGCGCCATTCCCTATACTCGCACCTGCCCAATAAGCCAAGCCCGAACCTGTTGCATACTCCATCCGTCGACTATCTACCGTATATAAACCACTAGACATATTTAGCACATGTCTTAAAGTAATATCGTTTCGTGGGTCTGTTTCTGGAGAAGATTGTTTTGGCAAATAAGTCAAGCCTAATGGCTCGTCTAATTGCATCTTTCCTTGATCGACTAATTGACCAATTAAAGTAACGCCTATACTTTTTGCAGTAGACCAAGTTCTAGTTTTGGTATTTTGATCAAATCCTTCCGCATATTTTTCAGCAATAATTTTTCCTTTATGGACCACTAATAGACTGATCGTAGTTTGTTCTGGTGTCGCCCTATTGAAGGACCAATCTATCGCTGCATTTAATTTGGACGAATCAATATCTTTAGATAGCTTCCCTTTCTTTTTAATCAAATCTCCATTCGGCCAAGCAATGTTTGCAGGATTGCCTTTCAATAAGGGCAAGCGTTGGATAGGCAAACTATCAATGAATTCAAATGTTTGATCAGGTGGAAGCATGACACATCCAATCCCTTCTCGAAATACTGCTCGCATCATGGGTGTTCCTCCTGGTAAGCCGATCGCTACTGTTTTTCTATTCCAATCAATTTTATAATCTCCACCTGATGCAGAACCGATGGGCTGTTTTAAGTATTTTAATTCTTGGTCGTATACTTGTTCTAAGGTTCTATTAGAAGTGAATAATCCGTTACAGGTTAATATGGCTTGTACGCCATTTTGGATCATGTCTCTGTTGGATCTGAAATAATCGTAGGTTTCTTTTTGTTGGGCTTGGAGTGGTAATAGATATAATAGGATGGTTGCTAGTAGAAGTGTTTGTCTCATGTTGTTGAATAATGGAGAATTTAAAATACTGAGGTGGTGTGATTTTATAGGTCTTTTAATAATATGTAATATTAGCTAAAGCTAATAAAAAATTTGAACGCAGAGACGCAGAGTTGCAGAGTCAGATGCATCACAGAATGAGTCTAACTCTGCATCTCTGCGTCTCTGCGTCTCTGCGTTTAGAAAAAACAAGATTGGCGACAGCCAATACTAAGTATTATTCGCTTTTAAATTAAGCCTTTTTATAAGCAGGCTTATATTCCTTTTTATCAATAATAATTTTAGCAATAATCTCTTTCATAATTTCGGAAGTACCGCCATAGATTGGAAGAACTCTTACATCTCGATGAATCCGACCAATTGGATATTCTTCCATGAAGCCATAACCGCCAAACATTTGTAGACAATCATACACAACTTTATTGATCAGATCACTTGTTTTTAATTTTAGCATCGAACATTCCTTTACGACATGTTCTCCTTGTGCTAATCTATAACTAGTGTGATTCATGAATGATCGCCATGCCTCTATCTCTGTTGCCATATCTGCTACTCGATGTCTCAATACTTGGAGCTTATTAATAGGCTTTCCGAAAGCACTTCGTTCAGAAATGTATTGTAAAGTAATATCTAGTACATATTGCATTAGGCCCATATTAGTTTGAGCTAATGTCAATCGCTCCACTTGAAGACTCTCCATCATATAATAGAAGCCTTTGCCTTCTTCTCCTAATAAATTCGCAGCAGGAACCTTGACATTACTAAACGCTAATTCTGCTGTATCCGAACATCTGATGCCTACCTTATCTAGCTTAGTACGAGTCACTCCTTCGCTATCTAAATCGATCACCATCAAGGAAATACCTTTGTCTGTTTTAACAGCCGTCACACAATAATCTCCATAATAACCATTGGAAATAAATGTCTTTGAGCCATTGACTACATAATGATCTCCTTTCAACTCTGCCGTTGTACGCAACGCCCGTAAGTCCGAACCTGCACCTGGCTCCGTCATACCCAAGGAACCGATCAATTCCCCTGATACACTTGGTACTAAATATTTTTCTTTTATAAAAGACGATCCAGCATGAGATAAATAGTTCATTGCTAAATAGGAATGTGCGGAAATCACCGTACCAAAACCACAACTACCTGTTCGCCCTAATTCTTCACAAAGGATAGTTGTGTACATAAAATCAAGTCCCATTCCACCATATTTCTCCTCAACTTCTAAAGCTAAGAAACCCATTTCTCCCATTTTTTTTAATACACTTCGATCTACCTTACCTGCTGCTTCCCATGCGTCGATATAGGGAATTACTTCTGTCTTAAAAAAATCTTGTAAGGAGCTTCGAAATAATTCATGCTCTTCATTAAAATATAAACTTTTCATTTTTTGATTTTACTTGTTATGGTTAGAATAGAAATCGCTCCAGTTATTAGTGTATTTGGCAATAAATCCATTATCCAGCTAAACTACTAAAGTACAATATCTTTTACGTAAATATGTTCTCCAAGAATGTAAAAACTGCAAATAATTTCCTAAAATGAGTAATCTTTTGTTTCTTCACCAGCAATACACGAAATCTGAATTGTTGTGCATCCTGAAAAGTTAAAATCTTACTACTTCAAAAGATAGCATTAAAATGGAAGACAATATCACTCTTAGAGAAGGATTGGAAAGGTTTCATAAAGAACAGGAGCACCATCTTAGTCATAATAAAAAAGGGGTATCAAGCGAAGCCAAAGCATTTTTTAGATCGCATGATATAACTCACGTACTACTTGGGTGCGATATTTCAGTTTATGGAGAAGCGACTATAAAAATATGGACAATTTTCGGCACAACCTTAGGTTTTTGGAAGCAAATGCATGCTTACACCTTAGGGTTTTGGAGATATATAACTGCTAATCAAAATGCTACTGCTTTTGAATTATCTAAAAAAATCACCTTTGCAGATATTTTAAACAATATGCTTAAATTCCTAATATCCATCCCTAAAATAATCCTTAGCGCAAAACAAATGCACAAACCATGGGATTGGACAAAATTCGAACCTTATTTAGATATGCCCATTTCAGAAATAAGAAAAGAATTTAACATCAAGGTTTTAAGGTGAAAATTGTAAAAAAACACGAACGTACAACACATCCATACTTCGCGTACGGTGTATGAGTAACTTGGACAAAATTAAACGTAATTTTTAAACACATAGGCACATAGGGCACATAGCCTATTTACTCTATGCCTATGTGTTTAGATAAAGTTCTAATTGTGTTCTTTAAATTTGTCCAATTATTTACTTAGCTCAACTAACAGTAACAAAAATCAATGGAAGAATATAGAAATCCAATTATCCTTACAGCAGTCGCTTTATACATGCTCTTATGTATTGGAGTAG
>JALZWC010000442.1 GCA_023300255.1 Saprospiraceae bacterium
AAAAGAAACCGTAGCCCAGCTATGCTTAATTTTTTAGCATTCCTTAGAAGAAAAAATGTCTAGCTTAAAACGACCAATTTATTCTTACACTTTGCCTTAGAGAAATGTCAACCCCTTTTATTTAAAACTTTGACACCATTTTCTCAATATTTCTTCTATATTTTTTTTCATCTAAAAATAAGGTAGGTTCGATTATCATTTTCTTTATTTTTAAATTGTAGTTGTATTAGAAGATAGTGCGATAAGTAGCGGTTTGGATAATTTTCATCCATATTTTAAAAAGGTAATTTATTTAAATCTAGATTTCCGCCAGAAAGAATAATACCTATCTTTTTGTTTTTAAAAAGTTGCTTTTGCTTTAACAAAGCAGCTAAAGCTACTGCTGCCGAGGGTTCTACGACCAATTTCATTCGTTCCCATATTAACCGCATTGCAATTACGGTTTCCTCCTCCGTTACTCGTATAATCCTATCAACATATTTTTGTAGGATAGGAAAAGTAATATCCCCCAATTCCGTTTTAAGACCGTCAGCAATGGTGTTCGTTGTTGAATTAGATTCAATTTTCCCACTTTGTAAGGAACGATAGGCATCATCCACCTCAAATGGTTCTCCCCCTATTACTTTACAATTATTACCAAAACAGTAAGCAGCAAGTGCTGTACCAGAGATTAAAGCTCCTCCTCCTACAGGTGCAAATACATACTCCAAATTTGATTGATTTTCCAACAATTCTTTGCAAGCAGTTGCATGTCCTTTTACTACATTTATATCATTAGAAGAATCGACATAAGTAGCACCTTCATTTTGTTCAACCTGTTTCGCTGTATTTTCTCTTGCTAAAAAAGTGGGTTCACTTTCTATAATAATACCGCCGTAACCAGCAACTGCATCTTTTTTTACCTGAGGTGCTGTAGAGGGCATGACAATAAAAGCTTTAACCCCTAAACTTTTAGCCGCAAGGGCAAGTGCTTGAGCAAAATTTCCTGATGAATGAGTCACAACTCCTCTTCCTCTTTGTTCCTCACTTAATTGCAGAATAGCATTGGTTGCTCCTCGCATTTTAAATGCACCTATCTTCTGAAAGTTTTCACATTTGAAATATAATTCTGACCCTGTAATTTCATTTATTGAACGGGAAGTTAATATTGGCGTGTTGTGAATGTATGGTTTAATTCTTTGATGACATTCAATCAATTGTTCTTTCAACATATTCCTTATTTTTAATTATAGCTAAAGGTGATATAGTGCGACAAAATAGATTTTATGCCCTTGTTTTCCCGCTCCATTATTTTAAAACATAGCTAGCTAAAGCTGCTTTAGTAAATTCAGAAAGCACCAACTGCCCACTCATTTCTGCTCGTTGCTCCAACAATTCATCCCAATGATCATAAGCTTCCCAAAATACTTTTTTCAATCCAGTTTGTGCTTCGGGATTAGTGGATAATAAATAGTCTGCTAGTTTAATAACCCCTTCCTCCAATGCTTCTACATTGTCAAAGACTTCCGCATATAAGCCCTTATCTCTTGCCCATTCTGCAGATTGGAATTCGTTAGCATTGATAGCGAGTTGACTCATGGCAGAGACCCCTATTTTTCGTTCTACCGCAGGACCTACTACAAAAGGACCTATACCTACATTTAATTCACTCAACTTTATGCCAGCGTATTTAGTGGCCAAGCAATAGTCAACAGCGGATGCTACCCCTACTCCGCCTCCAACTGCTTTCCCCTGTACACTACCTATAATTATTTTAGGACATTTTCGACAAGCATTGATGACATTGGCAAAACCCATAAAGAACTTTTTGCCTGTTGGGAAATCATTAAGAGCCATTAGTTCCTCAAAACTGGCGCCTGCACAAAAGGTGCGATTGCCACCACTTTTTAAGATAATGACCTGTATGGTTTCATCTTGTCCTGCTTTGGTAATAGATGCAGCTAATTCTGCCAAGATCGTACTTGGTAAAGAATTATGCTTTGGATGGAAAAACTCGATTTCTAGTAAGCCTTTCTTTAGTAGATTTTTTTTGACGTAACCTTCGTTCATAGTTTCTTGCGGATTAATAGGAAATTTAGAGCTTAGAGATTGTTGAGTAGTTCCCTCTGAAATGCTTTCCTGATGTTGGTCGTAGATATAGACATTTGGATTGTCTAGAAAATTAGTAGAGCGAAACGTCTCTTCTTTTTCCTGAACTCTTTGTTTATAACTTTCCATATAAGTACCCCAAATTTTTCGAGGTGGCCATTCTTGACAAAATTCTTTGTTTAAGAATTTCCATTTGGAGTTTTTAGTAGAAATTAAAATCTCTTTTTGTTCTCTATTCCAATCTTTTAATTCTTTTTCTCTAGCAATTGCTACATTGATATATTGAAATTGCTCGAAATAAATTAGATTGTAGGCATAGTATTTACCTGCCCAAGTTTTATCATTTCCTCTATTCGCATAGTGTTCTACTAATCTTCTGGCAAGGTTATTTGTCACTCCAATGTACAGAACTTTTTGTTTCGGGTTAGTGGTTATATAAATGTGATAATTATGTATTTTTTTCATTTTTTGGATTTCAGTTTATACTTAAAACCACACCTTTCTGTAGGAACCCGTTCCGTCCCTACCTCCACACCTTGTCATTCCGAAGGAACCCGTTCCATCCCTACCTCCACATCTTGTCATTCCGCAGGAACCCGTTCCATCCCTACCTCTACGCCTTCTCATTCCGCAGGAATCTGTTCCATCCCTACCTCTACGTGTAATTTCCTAGCATACGTGGAGGTAGGAATGGTACAGGTCCCT
>JALZWC010000443.1 GCA_023300255.1 Saprospiraceae bacterium
TGAAAAACTAAGCATAGCTAGGCTACGGTTCTTTTTTCAGGACTTCTTAGAGGGAAAAAGGGCAGGTTAAAATGGCTAATTTATTCTTACTCTTTGCCTTAGGCAATTTAATTTATTTTTTTAAACTGCCTTAATTGATAAACAGATGCTTACTAATGTGTAATTCTCCGCATATCAACATAATATTTGCAGTCTCTATTCTCTAAGTAAAACGGTCTCTAATCTCTATTCTAAATAATAATTAATCAACTCACTTAGCACCCATGTAATCAACAGTAAGATTGCATAAGGTTCTTACTCCTAATTTCATACCACTTTCATCAATAAAGAAATCAGGCGTATGGTGGGGAGCTGCATCCAATACACTTGTCCCCGCAGGCATACCACCTAAGAAAAGAAATAGACTAGGTACTTTATTCGCATATTCTGAAAAATCCTCCGCCCCAGTGGTAGCAGGAACGATTCTAACATGATCTTCACCTGCTGTTGCAAAAATGGTTGGGAGCATTTGCTTTGTTAAATCCAAGTTATTGAAGGTGATAGGAGGACCCTTCGTTAATTCCACAATAGCCTCTGCACCAGATGCTTCTGCAATTTTAGTGGCAGTCAATCTAATTCTTTCATGTATTTTATCCTGCATTTCATAATCCAAGGTTCTGATCGTTCCGATCATCTTACAAGATTCTGGAATAATATTATTTCTGACGCCCCCTTGAATCATTCCAACACTAATGACAGCAGCTTCTTTTGTTAAATTCATTTGTCGACTAACAATGTTATTCAATCCTTGGATAATTTGGGCAGAAACGGATATAGGATCGACACCGCTCCAAGGCTGAGATCCATGCGTTTGTTTTCCTTTTACGGTTATAACAAAACGATCAGCAGCAGCCATCGTTCCACCTGGTTTATAGGTGATATTTTTGACTTCTACCATAGAACTAATATGTAAACCAAAAGCAACGTCTACTTTAGGATTTTCTAAGACTCCTTCTTTAACCATTAACTTGGCACCTCCTTCTTCTCCTGGAGGAGCTCCTTCTTCTGCTGGTTGGAAAATGAAAACAACAGTGCCTTCTAAATCATTTTTGACAGCAGCTAAAATCTTAGCGGCTCCCATTAGCATTGCTACATGACTATCATGTCCACAGGCATGCATCACGCCCGTTTCGACCCCATTATAAGTTGCCTTTACCTTAGAAGCGAAAGGTAAATCTACCCGCTCCGTTACTGGTAATCCATCCATATCTGCTCGTAGCGCAACTACCGGCCCTGGCTTCCCACCCTTGAGAATACCTTTGACACCTGTTTTACCAACACCTGTCTGTACTTCAATTCCCAAATCACGTAGGTGCTTAGCGACCATTTCCGCCGTCTTGAATTCTCTATTAGATAATTCTGGATTTTCATGGATATGGCGACGCCATTGGATGACTTCTGATTCTATTTGATCCGCCATTTTATCAATGGTAGTTTTAATGTCTGCATCTGGTTGGAAGCTTATCTCTTGGACCATCGGTTGTGCCGTAGCGCAAGAGGTGAAAAAAGAAGCTAAAAGTAAGAGTAGAAAGAGATTGTGATTCTTCATAATTTTATATTATTTGATACTTATTTTATTTAAAATTATACAATTTTTTCTCTACCGTACACTTTTGATTATTGAACGATTTTGTAGGGGCAATCCCTTGTGGTTGCCCAAATCCCTTGTGGTTGCCCAAATTTACCAGCGAACTAGGGCAACCACAAGGGATTGCCCCTACAAGGATCCTCAATTTTATAAAAGTGTACGGTAGCAAAACAATTTTTAGAATAGAGAGGTATTTCCTTTAAAACCAACGAAATACCTCTCTATTCTATTTTTTGTATAGTTTCAAACTTATATTGTTGCAATTAACCATAACCGTTGAAATTAACCAAATTCAGTCACAAATAAATTAAAATCCCGTTAAACTTTGACCCTCATTAAACAATTACTATTACTTTTATGCTTTTATAATGTCTAAAAGATAATTCGCCACGGCAATAGATATTATTCTGAAAAAAAGGCGTATAGAAGGCTTGGAGGCTTTGTTGCCAAGCCCACTATTTTTGCGGATCGCGCAACTGTTCTTACGTGTCGGACACCTCCAAAGGTGTCCGACACGTAGTTCTGGCTACCTTTAGAACTATTTTATCAATTAATGACGTATTATGAGAACGACTTTTCGTTTGGCCTATCTATATTAAAAAATAGAATTGGTTTTAAATAATAAATAGCCTCTATTTTCTACTTTCAATTCTCTGTTCTAAAAAGTGTACGGTAGAGAAGTTTATTTTAAGAAAAGAAAAACAATAATGAATTAGTGAATCAAGAGCCACTGAATAATACGGTACCTCCAGCACAAAAATCGATCTTCATTAGATTGTTGAAAGGTTTAGGGCTATTCCTTGTCCTATTGGCACTGTTATTTTTATTGGCGACTATTCTGATTCAGACTAAACCAGTTCAAAATTGGTTAATTAATAAGACAACTACCTACCTTTCTAAAGAATTACAAACAGAAGTTGAAGTAGATCAAATAGACATAGATTTTTTCGATCAATTGGTATTGGAAGGCTTTTATGTAGAGGACTTCCATGGAGATACCTTAATGTATAGTCGAGCGCTAAAGGCTAATTTAAATACTAGCCTTTGGAAAATTATTAATAAGGATGTGCAAATTACAGAAATAACCTTGGAGGATCCTCAGTTTCGGATGTCTCGTTATCTAGGAGAAAAAGACGATCAGTTTAAACAACTACTCAATAAGTTAAGTGGTCCCCAAAAACAGGGAAAAACAGAAGAAAAGAAAGAATCTACGCCATTCTTTTTGGATGTTGATGCGGTCTATCTTAGAAATGCCGTTTTTATAAAAGATGATAGTGTAGGCGGCGAGGAAATAAAAGTACTTTTGAAACAAGGAGATATTTTTGTTGATTCTCTTAATTTAGGAGAAAAAAGAGTTAATATTAGGAAAGCCATATTATCAGCGCCTTATGTTACTCTTATTAATTTTCCAAAATCTCCATTACCAGACAGTATAGAGAATAAGGAAATTCCACAAATTAAGGAGGTAATAGCATCAGAATTAGAAACAGCTCCTCAACCAGATATATTCCAAAAAAAATGGCAGATATTTTCTACGGATCTTCAACTACTAGATGGTTATTTTGAACATCATAATTATCGGAAGTCACCAATCAAAAAAACGCCTGACAACGAAATAGATTTCGCTCACTTAAAGGTAGCTGATATTCAAATTCATTTAGAGGATTTTGAGATGGAAGATTGGGTATTTCAAGCAGCTTCCAAACAATTCTCTTTAAAAGAGAGTAGTGGATTTGTATTGAATAACTTGACCGCTAATAAAAGTTTAATTGCGCCAAAGCGAGTAGAATTGCGAGGGATGGATTTAATCACCCCTTATACGCACTTAAGAGATTCTTTAATCTTTGAATTTCAAGAATATCCAGACTTTAAAGATTTTAAGAATAAAGTTAAAATGCACGCCTTTTTCAACAATGCACATGTAGCCTTGCGTGATATTATGCATTTTGCTCCAAAACTTAAGAAGGAAGCATTCTTTGCCAATAACAAGGACGAAGTATTATACTTGGATGGATTAATTAAAGGGAAAGTTACTTCTTTAGATGGTAGAGGGATAAAGCTAAAACTAGGGGAGCTACTGATGTTTGATGGGAAATTTGATCTACATGATCTGATGGATACCAAAGAGACCATCATTATGATGGAAGTCAATCGTTTGAAAACTAGTTTGGAGACTTTAACGCAGATGATTCCCAATTTAAGTTTTCCACCCAATTTTGAAAAGCTAGGAAACCTCGACTTCGCAGGTAACGTGATAGGTGTATTTGGAAATTTCGCAATTGATGGCGTATTGAATTCAGATATGGGGGCAGCAGATTTGAACTTAGGCTTTGATATTAATGATAGTTGGGATGCCGCTACTTATCACGGTACATTAAAACTAATTGATTTTAATTTAAGAGAATGGACGGGAAATAAGGATTTAGGTAAAGTAACTTTATCCGCTGAAGTAAAAAATGGTGTTGGGCTAGTTTTAGAAACGGCCAATGCAGAGTTGAATGCGTTTATTGATCGTTTTTGGTATAAAGGTTATCTCTATGAACATCTAACAATGAAAGGGGCATTAGATCAAAATAGTTTCGCAGGAGATTTTGCCATTCAAGATGAGAATATAGATTTTGTCTTTGATGGAGCTATTTCTTTTGAACAAGCTTTACCAGAGTTTAAGTTTAAAGCAAAGGTAAATGAACTAGACCTTAAGGCCTTAAAGTTGAGCCCGCAAGATTTTAATTTTTCTGGAGATATAGATCTGAAATTACGTGGAAGTAATATAGATGATTTACAAGGATTCGCAACGTTTTATGATGTCAATATAGAGCATAACCAAGAAGATAAATACCTTATCGACTCTTTGAAAATACGATCTGCCGTAAACCAAGATAGAGATAAAGTATGGCGGTTTAATTCGGAAATGTTTACGGCAAAAGTAGTAGGGGATTTCGAAACAGGTAAGGTTAAGGAAGCCATTTTACAATTTATAGAAAAGAATTATGAGGGGGTAGCTAATCGATTTAATATTCATAGTAAAGGAGATACCTCATTTGATAATAATCGATTTAATTTAAGCTTGAATATTGCTGATTCTAAGAATTTTACGAATCTATTAGATCCTAAACTGGATACGATTACTAATTTGAATTTAGCAGTAGGATTTGATTATGCTCAAGATAGTTTTTTAATTAATTTAGATCTGCCAACTTTCAAGTATGATAATATAGCTTTGGATGGTATTACTTTAAGTTCTAGAGGTATTGAAGAGCAGACTGGGCTTAATTTCAGGGTCAATGGCACTAATATAAATGACCAATTTCGCCTAGCGCCGCTCTCTTTATTAAGCTTGATAGAAAATGATTCTGCAGCATTCTCGATTAACACTAAAGATTTGAATGCAGATACAGATCGCCTTAACTTGAGTGGGAATGTTTCTCTTATAGGAGATTTATTTAGTATAAGCTTCTTACCAACGGATCTAATCATTTTAAATGATAAATGGGATATAGCCAAAGACAATAACATTCAAATAGGTAAAGATTATGTCAAGACGAATCACTTTGTTTTATCAAGAGGCGATCGAAGAGTCTCTGTAGAAAATGTCGGTGATAAAGGAATTGATTTGGGTATTACAGGTTTTAATACTAATTATATTAATAAAATATGGTCTTATAAGAATCTACAATTTGATGGAATCTATACGATTAATACCAGAATTAAGGATGTGTTTAAATTAGAGGATATTGCAATAAACGCACAGATAGATAGCTTTTTAATTAATGATGATTTATTTGGGCAGTTGATATTGGAAGCTTCTTCTGACAATATTAAGAGTCCTGTCAGCATAAAGCTTAACACCCTTAATGGTGTGCAATTCTTGAAAGGTGGAGGGATCTATAATCCACCTAATATGACTGCTGGAGTTGGACCTGAAAGCCAACCCAATTATTTAGATGTTGGTTTAACTTTGAACAAATATCCATTAGATATTGCAGAGTATTTTGTTACTAGTGGTATCTCTAATACCGTTGGGGAGTTTACGGCAAAATTAAATTTTAAGGGGGGGCTGCCAAAACCCAAAATGGATGGGAAGATAACGATTTTTGAAGGAGCTACTACCTTAGATTATACAAAAACTCGATATAACATTAATAACCAAAAAATCAGAATGACAGATGAGTATCTCTTTGATGTCAGTGATGGATATATTACAGATCAATTTGGGAATAAGGCTTTTTTGACAGGGGGAATTACGCATGATTTTTTCAGTAAGCTAGGCTTGAACGTACTGGTTCGATCTGATAACTTCCAAATTATCAATACGACTAAAGGGGACAATGACATCTACTATGGCAACACGATGGCCAAAGGAGATATTTCTTTTACAGGAGATTTTGATCAAACGAATATAGACATCAAAGCAGCAACTACTAAAGGGACTAAAATATTCTTTCCTTTTAGTTCTGGAAATTCTATAGAAGAGACTAGTTTTATTCGGTTTGTAAATGAAAAAGATACCATAAAAACCAAGTCTGGAGCGACTAAGTTTAAAGGGATTAAGTTACATATGGAGATGGAGATGAATGACTTAGCAGAATTTCAATTAATCTTTGATGAACAAGCAGGGGATGTAATGAAGGGCACAGGATTTGGAGCGGTTAAAATAGATATGACTCGACAGGGAGATATTTCGATGTATGGACAATATGAGATAGAACAAGGGAAATATCTGTTTACCTTATTCAATTTAGTGAATAAACCATTTACAGTAAAAAGAGGAGGAACTATAGAGTGGAGAGGAGATCCTTATAATGCTTTGATTAATATTGATGCAGATTATTCAGGGCTTCATGCGCCACCAGAAAATTTTATCTTAGAATACCTCAATACAGAAAATGCAGAGGCTAAGAAATCAACGGATGTGGTGGTCTCGATGAATTTGACAGAGCAGTTATTAAAACCAGAAATTGCCTTTAACATTTCTTTTCCTAATCTAACAGGGGAGTTGAAAAATTATACAGATAGTAAGGTAAGAGCTATTCGATTAGATCAAAACGAACTGAATCGACAGGTCTTTGGATTGATCGTAATTGGCGGATTTTTGCCTTCCGATCAAGGTGGTTTACAAGGCAGACAATTACTAACAGGTATTAATACCATTAGTGAATTCTTGTCCAATCAATTATCACTTTATTTAACGGAATTTATTTCTTCCGCAGTTTCCGGTAAGTTCTTAAATTTAGAAGATTTTGATGTAGCTTATAATGTTTATGAATCTTCTTTTATTAATAATATCAATACCTTAGGTACTGGCCATGAAGTTCATTTACGACAACGATCTAGAATAAAAGAGCGTTGGGTTATTAATGCAGGATGGGATATTGATTTAGGAGGTAGTTATATTCAGTCGGACGAGGCTTTATGGGGAACAGATATTATTTTAGAATATGAATTAACAAAAGATCGCCGACTAAAAATAAGAGGCTATTATAAGAATGAACCAGAAATTTTAGGCGGTCGAAAGAATAATACAGGTTTAGGTCTAAGTTTTAGACGAGAATTTGATCGTTTAGATTTGCTGTCTTTTTTGAAAAAAACAGCTAAAACTAAGACCCAAACTAATAAATCATCAGATCAAGCTAATTAATCTACCTCTTATTCCCACTTACCTCCTTTCTAGAAAGCTAATTTTCTTATTATTTTTTCGACTGTTTTTTTTTCTATGCCTAATAGAAATTAAGAGAAAACAAGAACCAGCAAATTATATATTGTAAGGTATATATTATATTAAGGAAAGTTTTATCTCATTAAATTGCGATATATTATATATGTGTTACGATAATTGTATTTCCTACAATAAGCCCACATATTATTGTTTATCTCTTTAAAAATACCGATTTTTGTAGTCCGCTTTTCTTACCAATTAAGTGGATTTCTTACCAAATAATAACCATTTAGAATTAAATAGCTCTAAAAGGCGACATTATGTATGTAGCGTATGATATGGGTATGCTCACATATTGGAATATAATGGTGCAAACCATTAAGGAAGTAATTAGATAAATTAAAAAACTAAAATAGCATTTTATCTAATCATATAGGTAGGTACATACATAGAACACATAGTATAGCAGTCTATGTGTTCTATGTACCTATGTTGTGGTTAAAACATTAGTTTGATTTTGTCTAAGCGCTTACCTATGATGAATAATAGAAAAAGAAGTATATGGCAAAGCAAAACAAAGGCTTGTATGTTCCAAGTATGGAAAAAGATTCCTGTGGAACAGGATTTATAGCTAACCTTAACGGGATCAAATCACACGATATTATTGAGAATGCCTTGATTATGTTGCAAAACATGGATCATAGAGGCGCTTGTGGATGTGAAGTCAATACAGGGGATGGTGCAGGTATTTTAATACAAATACCTCATGATTTCTTTGTTAAAAAATGCAAAGGAGAAGGCTTTGATCTACCTGACTATGGAGAGTACGGAGTTGGATTTGTGTTTTTTCCCAAGGACAAAGTATTAAGAGAGCAGTGTAGAGTCTTGTTAGACGATTATATAGATGCCTGTGGTTTTGAACTTCTAGGCTATAGAAGAGTCACAACAGATAATGAAGAGGTAGGGGATTCCGCAGTATCTGTGGAACCTAAAATGGAACAGGTTTTCGTTAAATCTAAGACGATCTTAGATACGCAAAAGCTAGAAAGAAAATTATACGTTTTAAGAAAGTTTGCAGCGCATAACATTCATAAAACTTATCCGCAAGCTGCGGAGCATTTCTACTTTACCTCTTTTTCTTATAAAACGGTTGTTTATAAAGGGCAGTTAACTACTGGCCAAGTCAGACCTTACTTCCCAGATTTGCACGATGTAGATTGTAAGTCTGCAATTGCACTATTACACTCTCGATTTTCCACTAACACGGTGCCTAAGTGGAAGTTAGCACAACCATTCAGGTATGTAGCGCACAATGGGGAGATTAATACAGTGAGAGGTAATTATAACTGGTGGTCTGCCAAAGAAAAATTACTGGAAGAAGGTTTATTTTCAGAAGAAGATCTAGAACGATTATATCCTATATGCGGACAAGCCTTGTCTGATTCTGGTAATTTCGATAACGTATTAGAATTTTTGGTACTTAGTGGTCGATCCTTACCACATGCATTGATGATGATGATCCCAGAGGCTTGGCAGAATGATGATTCTATGCCAGACCACAAAAGAGCTTTTTATGAATACCACAAAACAATGATGGAGCCTTGGGATGGCCCTGCATCTATTTGTTTTACAGATGGTATCTTAGTTGGAGCGACATTAGACAGAAATGGACTACGTCCATCTAGATACTGTTTAACAGATAAAAATGTATTAATCGTTGCTTCAGAAGCAGGTGTGTTACCGATTGACCAGTCTACCATCATCCAAAAAGGAAGATTACAACCAGGTAGAATGTTAGTGGCTGATTTGGTGGAGCACCGAATTATCGAAGACGATGAATTGAAAGATAGAATTTGTAAAGAAGCACCTTATAGAGAATGGTTAAATGAACATAAACAGTCGCTATCGGATTTACCTAATCCAAATGGAGCAGTTGTAGAGTTAGGAGCAAAAACACTTTTTGAACGACAGCAATTGTTTGGCTATACGAAAGAAGATTTAACCGTCATACTAGGGCCGATGCTAAATGGCAAGAAGGATCCTATTGGTTCTATGGGAACGGATACTCCTTTGGCAGCATTATCCAACCAATCTCAACATTTAGGTAATTATTTTAAACAATTGTTTGCACAGGTAACGAATCCTCCAATAGATCCTATTAGAGAAAGATCTGTGATGTCTTTGTTTGCGATGTTGGGAGGATCTAAGAATATTTTAGAAGCGACTCCAGGTCATGCCAAATATATTCATTTAGACCATCCCGTATTGACCAATGAGGAAGTAAGTAAAATCAAACATATTCATCACGCAGACTTTAAGACGGGCAACATTGATGCGGTATTTAGAGCAGATGGACAAAAGGGGCGATTGAAAGCAGCTATTCAGCATATCTGTGCAATTGCGGAAGATTTAACTAGAAATGGTTGTAATATATTAGTTATTTCAGATAGAGGAGCAGATAGCAAATTAGCACCTATTCCTTCGCTACTAGCGACTGGCGCAATTCACCACCATCTTATACAAGAAGGACTAAGAGGGAATACCTCCTTAGTTATTGAGTCAGGAGATACTAGAGAAACGCATCACTTTGCTACATTGATTGGATATGGTGCAAGTGCAGTTAATCCATATATGGCTTATGCGACGATTGCAGATTTAAAGAATAAAAAGATCTTTGATCCAGCATATGATTTATCAGCTTTAATTGGTATTTACCAAAAAGCAATAGGTAAAGGCGTGCTAAAGATTATGTCAAAAATTGGAATCTCTACTTTACAATCCTATCACGGTGCTCAAATATTTGAGGCCTTAGGAATTAGTAGGCAGGTGGTTGATTTATGTTTTAAAGGAACCGTTACAAGAATCGAAGGCTTAGATTTTGATGGGATTGCTACAGAGACCGTTATAAAACATAAATTAGCTTACCCTGATAAAAGTATTCCGAATCCAAGACTAGAGGTCGGTGGGGTCTTCCAGTGGAAAAGAAAAGGAGAATATCATTTATTCAATCCTCAGACAATTCACTTATTACAACACTGTGCACAAAAGAATGATTACAAGACTTATAAAAAATACGCTTCCCTTATCAATGACCAATTAGAGCAAGCCTGCACCTTAAGAGGTTTGATGGAATTTAGAAAAGGAGATCCGATTCCTTTAGAGGAAGTAGAACCTGTTGAAAATATACTAAAACGATTTGTTACTGGTGCGATGTCTTTTGGATCTATTTCCCATGAAGCACACTCTTGTCTAGCCATCGCTATGAATCGAATTGGTGGAAAGAGTAATAGTGGAGAAGGAGGAGAAGATTCGATTCGTTTTGAACCAAAGGAAAATGGCGATTGGGAACGATCCGCTACTAAGCAAGTAGCTTCTGGACGTTTTGGTGTAACTAGTTACTACCTAGCCAATGCGGAAGAGTTGCAGATTAAAATGGCGCAAGGTGCGAAGCCAGGAGAAGGTGGGCAGTTACCTGGCCATAAAGTGGATGACTGGATTGGACGAGTACGACACTCTACTCCAGGGGTAGGCTTAATTTCTCCGCCACCGCATCACGATATCTATTCTATTGAAGATTTAGCACAACTAATCTTTGATTTAAAAAATGCCAATAGAGAATCTAGAATTAACGTAAAGTTAGTCTCCAAAGCAGGCGTTGGTATTATTGCGTCGGGGGTAGCAAAGGCCCATGCAGATGCTATATTAATTTCTGGGCATGATGGTGGTACGGGAGCTTCTCCAATATCTTCTATCCGTCATGCAGGATTACCTTGGGAACTAGGTTTGGCAGAAACACATCAAACATTAGTTAGAAATAAACTAAGAGATAGAGTTCGTTTGCAAACAGATGGACAAATTCGAACAGGTCGAGATTTGGCGATTGCTACCTTATTAGGGGCAGAGGAGTGGGGGATCGCTACTGCTGCATTGGTAGTAGAAGGTTGTATCCTAATGAGAAAATGTCATTTGAATACATGTCCAGTCGGTATTGCGACTCAGAATAAAGAACTAAGAAAACGTTTCGTTGGAGATCCAGCGCATATCATTAATTTCTTCACTTTCCTCGCAATGGATTTGAGAGAGATTATGGCAGAACTAGGTTTCCGTACCGTAGACGATATGGTGGGTAAGGTAGAGTTGTTGAGAATGAAGCAACATATCAATAACTGGAAATATAAGAAATTAGATTTAAGTCCAATTTTATACAAGGAACCATCAGATGAAACAGTTGGCTTGTATAAAAAAGTAGTACAAGACCACGGTATTGAAGATGTATTAGATAAGAAATTATTAGAATATGCTAAACCAGCATTGCTACATGGACATAAGGTGAAGACTGTTTTTCCAATCATCAATACGGATAGAGCTACAGGCACTATGTTGTCTCACGAAATTTCTAGAAAGTATAAAGGAGAAGGATTACCTGATGGAACTATTAAATTTAACTTTAGGGGATCTGCAGGACAAAGTTTCGGTGCTTTCGGTGCAAAAGGCATTGACTTTACTTTAGAAGGAGAAGCAAATGATTACTTTGGCAAAGGCTTATCAGGAGGGCGATTAACCGTAGTACCAGATAGAGATTCTTTGTTAATTCCACATGAAAATATCATTATTGGAAACGTGGCATTTTATGGTGCCACTTCAGGAGAAGCCTATATAAAAGGAATGGCAGGAGAGCGTTTTGCGGTAAGAAATTCTGGTGTAAAGACCGTAGTAGAAGGTATTGGTGATCATGGTTGCGAATACATGACAGGCGGTTTAGTAATCGTACTGGGAGACACAGGCAAAAACTTTGCAGCTGGTATGAGTGGGGGAGAGGCCTTTGTGTATGACTTTGAAAAGACCTTCAAAGCAAAATGTAATACAGAAATGGTCGACTTAGATCCTTTGGATCAAGAAGACGATGACAAGTTGCGTAAAATGATTCGAAACCACTTCCTATATACAGGTAGTAAAGTAGCCTTAGCGATTCTAAATGATTGGGATCACAGCAAAGCTCATTTTATAAAAGTAATGCCTAGAGATTATAAGAAGGTATTAAACGAACGCAAAGCGGAAGCAGCACTGGCTACTGCATAATAGAAGCATTTAAATGTCTAGCTGGCGCAAAGGCTATTGCCTTGTGTTTACTATCCTAAAGGCTTCGCCTTTAAAGACCAAGTCAGTTAGGAACGTGTGCGAAATAAGGTCGTAAAATTAGGGTAGTTTATTTTGGTCTTAGTTTTTGCTTAGTAAATAGGAGCTATGTTGATATAGAGACTGT
>JALZWC010000444.1 GCA_023300255.1 Saprospiraceae bacterium
TTAACAATTCACTCCATTACATACTTATTAGTATTGCGTAATTAAGCGCAGAAAACGAATCTCTTTCGTCCTCCATTACTACCCGATAAATTCTAAATCATTCAACTGTTATTGATGAGAAATCCACTTTTCATACTCCTATTTGTATGTTCCCTATTAAGTATGAGTCATTTACAAGCACAAAACAACGACTTACAGGAACGTTATGATTGGCTAAGCACTTTTGCAGACCCTAATGATTGTACCACCGAAAAGGTGGAAGAATACGAAAGCTTTGTAGGGTATAAATATTTGTTAATCACTTTTGCAGATGGGAGTCAACAATTGTACAATGCAGCAGGCACTTTTTACTGTCAAAATGCTAGTAATTATGACTGTGTAGCAGCGTATCGCTTGAATGGGCCTATCGCATCGTGGACCTGTGAAGATCGACAAGCAGCGGAGGATGATTTGGTTCGGCGTTTACAAAATTCAGGGACTAGATGTTATTCGATTGTTAGCATTAGCAAAATTGAATACGAAGGGAATACGTATTATCTGCCCAATGCAGGGATCACCCAGAGAGATTTATTATCAAACGGACCTTTCCCTTGCGGTGTTTTGGAAAGCTTTCCAAGTCTATATGATGCAGAAGGTAGAAGAGTCTGCGATTTTGGAATAATAGCTCCCCCTTGTCCGATTGCTCGAACTGCTGGAACATTGGTATGGACCAATGAGGATGCTACCTGTATGGTAGAAGATCCTTTTTCGGTAGGGGTAATTCAACGGTCTAGTGAGGAAGATCGCTTTATTATACAAGGAAGGGACACTTGCAAATATGTAAAAGACATTGTTCAATTTGACTATAATGGATTTACTTTTTTTCGTATCAATGAAGCGCTCTATAAATCCTCTTGTAATGTAGTGGTAGATAGCAGATTTTATTCTTGCGATGGAGATTATGTAGGAGGCATTGGAAATGTGCCGACTTGTCAAAATGCAGTAGTTTGCCAAAGTTTGGATTTGAATTCACGTGGTGGAGAAGTGATTTGGTCTTTTGAAGAAAATGAAGAGGAAGAAACATGTGCTACAACAGACCCTTTTTCTTTACCGATTATTCAAGACGTTATAAATAATCCAATCATTTTCGCTAATTCAGAAGGAGAGGCCTGCGTTTTTTATGAAGAAATAATTCAATTTCAATACGAAGGAGCAAGCTATTATAGAATCAATGAAAACTTTAATCAAGCTCCTCGTTGTGCAATAGAATTTGGGGATCGTTTTTATGATTGTGAAGGCAATCTACTCGGTGGAACAGGTATTTATCCTTCCTGTGCGGATCGTGATTTTTGCGATGCTTTGAATGCGGCTTCAAGAGCAGGAGCAGGTACGGTGATTTGGAATTTAGATATCGAAATAGATGATACCGAACAAGATAAAATATTTGAAGACTTTCCTTGGTTGACGGACTTGGTTGATCCCAATAATTGTGGTGCTGGCATAATAGAAATCTATGGAGGAAATGCTCAACATCCTTATAACTATCTGCTTGTAACAAATGCGAATGGAGCCAAACTTTATAATACGAACGGCGCAGTTTATTGTACCCAAACGCCTACTAATGATTGTATATCGGTATATGTAAATGCCTATGGTATTAGCGGCATCCCTTTTAGAACTTGGACTTGCGAGCAAAATAATTGTGTCTGTCCATTAAACGTGAATCCTGTATGTGGCGTGGATGGCAATACTTATAATAATGACTGTGAGGCTGCTTGTGCAGGAGTGGATATTGCCTTCGATGGTCCTTGTAATATAGATCCATTAGATCAATGTTTAGTCACTATTTCTAATACGCAGTGCAGAAGAATTGGGGTGTATGATACTAATGATAGATTGCTAACAACCATGAACTCAGGGCCTTTTGGTAATTCCCCATTTGGTACGCCAACTCCTATTTGGACAGATCCTACTCCCTTACTAGAAAATGAGGTAAGAACTTATATTTTTAAAGAAGGAGATTTTATCTTGACTAGAACAACTGCTAGCTGTGATAATAAAGAAATAACAACTAGCAACCCTTATGCAACAGGTTGTAACGATGGATTAAGTTTAGGTATTTATACCAATACAGGTTGTAGGGCAATGACCATAGTTAATACTAGCAGCCAAGTAATAAATATTTTAGAACCAGGAGAATCGGAGACCCTTACGGCAACTAATTCCATTTATATCTTCTTAGTCGGTAATGATACGATTGATATAAAATCGGATGAAGGAGGTACTATTGATTCTAGAGGTTGTGACAGCAACGGAAATACTTGTACCATAACGATTACCAATATTGAATGTAGAACAATAGGCGTCTATGATGAGAATGATAACCTATTGACAAGCATGAATGCAGGTCCTCATCCTTTTGGTTCATCGAATCAACCTGCCTCTGTTTGGGAAGATACTAATCCGCTGGCAACCAATGCTACTCGAACCTACATTTTTAAAGAAAATAATTTGATACTTGGTCGCCAGACCGTTACCTGTACCAATACCAATACCAATACCAATATTACCGTAGCTAGTAACTATTTTAGTGGCTGCACAGATGCACTTGGTTTGTCTGAATTAAGGAATACAGGTTGTAGAGATATTCTAATATTGAATTCTAGTGGCACTATATTAAGTGCAGTCCCATCGGGAGAAGAATTTGAATTAACAACAGGTATCAATTTATATATCCTATTGGCAGGTACAGATACCTTAGCAATAGGGACTGGTTTTGGAGATGGAGATATTGATTCAGGAGGCTGTGACAATAATAACAATGCTGTCTTTGTTGATTACCCTTGGTTAACAGATTTAGTGAACCCTAATAATTGCTCTACGGAAGCAATAGAAATTTGGCGAACAGGTATTTATACTTACCTATTGGTAACCAATGATAATGGGGAATCTATCTTATACAATCAAGACGGACAATTGTATTGTCGAAATACGGCCACTTATGATTGTGTAGCCGCTTATAATCTAACCGAGTTTGTAGATTTATGGATGTGTGAAAGTAATAATTGTATCTGCCCACAAGTATTTGATCCTGTTTGTGGGGTAGATGGCATTACCTATAGTAATGGATGTATGGCGTCTTGTGCTGGAGTAGCAATTGCCTTTGAAGGTTCTTGTGAGGAAACACCTTCTGCTGAATGCGATATAGTAGGCTTACTAAATCTTACTTCTTGCACTACAGTTAGTGTATATCATTATCAAGGGAGCAACTACGTGGTGTACGTTCCAAAAGGAATTGACGCACCAGAAGTATATGCACATGGTTGCGATTCAACGGATCGTATTTGTGAAGGGGCAGGCTGTGCTTCTATAATAGGAGACGGGGAGTTGTTGGAGGTATTACGTGACCCGCAAGGTTGTCCAGATGACATCCGCGAGAATGACCAGGAAGTATTTATTGACTATCCTTGGTTATCGACAATAGTCAATCCTAATAATTGCTCTACTGAAGAAGTAGCAGTTTATCAATCAGGTATTTATAGCTATTTATTAGTTACTAATGCCGATGGGGAATCTATCCTATACAACCAAGATGGACAATTCTATTGTCAAAACTCTGCCAACTATAATTGTCTAGCAGCTTATAATTTGACGGAACTGGTGGCTCAATGGAACTGTGAATCCACACCTACTAGTGAATGCGCTGTAACGATCACTAATAACGAGTGTAGAATCCTAAGAATATACGATGAAAATGATATTTTATTAACTACTAATGGATCAAGACCTTCTGCGATTAGACCAAATGAAATCTGGGAGGATACTCGTCCTTTAGCAATGGGAGAAAGTCGGACTTATGTTTTCAAAGATGGTACTTTAGAACTAGGTCGTCAAATTGTTACTTGTGATAATCCGAATATAGCTTTAGATAATAGATATGCGGATGGTTGCACGGAGAATATTGAACCAACAGAATTAAGGAATGTAGGTTGTAATTTATTGAGAGTATTTAACTCATTAGGAAGCTTGATGGGACGAGCCTTTCCAGGGGAGACTTTATTTTTAGAAAACTTAGGGGAGTATCATATACTGATGGTTAATAACGATACCATCGGAGTAGAATTCAATCTTGG
>JALZWC010000445.1 GCA_023300255.1 Saprospiraceae bacterium
TTTTTTAGCATTCCTTAGAAGAAAAAATGTCTAGCTTTAAACGACCAATTTATTCTTACACTTTGCCTTATCTGAATGTCTTTGTCCAATTTCTAAAGGGTCATTCTCTCATCCCTACCCATACTACTATACATGTGAACTAGAACAGAGAGCAGAGAATAGAGAGTAGAGACAGATTTCGTTTACAAAATAACGAAATTTGGTCATTTTTTATGCGAAATTTATCTCTATTCTCTGCTCTTTTCTTATGTATAGTAGTATGATCCCTACCTTTGAAGCCATTTAGTTATTGTGGCAATGTCAACCTAGATAAACTTGTCCTTTTTACTATTATTAATAGATTTTTGCATTAGTTTTTTATATACTTTAAAGAAATTAACAAATGAGTAAAATGTAATTACAGATTACAATATACTTCGTTTTTTTTCCAAAAAAGAGAATACATTATTAAACTAAAACCCTCTTAGGAAGGTATCTTAACTAAGACACAAACAATAGCAAAACTACCTTGAAGTATTCTTTCATCATCATTAATTTTATACTAATTACATGGGTTTATTTTCATTTATTAAGAACGCAGGTTCTAAAATATTACCATCCTTCCTTACTAAAGAAGAAGTAAAAAAAGAAGAGGCAGTAGTTCTTAGCCGTGCAGAAGCGCTAAAACTTGAAATCAACAAGCTGGGTTTACCAGTTGATGATCTAGCAATTGATCTCGGACAACAAGTTATAGTTACGGGGAATACGGCTACTAATGCAGACAGAGAGAAAGTAATATTAGCATTGGGTAATGTATCAGGAATTTCTTCTGTAGACGATCGATTAGCAGTGGCTAATCCTGAGCCAGAGGCAGTTTTCTATACAGTACAAGGTGGGGATTCTTTATCTAAAATTGCAAAAAGTCAATATGGTAATGCTATGGCTTATAACGATATTTTCGAAGCAAATAAGCCAATGCTTTCTCATCCAGATAAAATCTATCCAGGACAAGTATTACGTATACCTCCTATGTCTTAAGACATATTAGGCATATCAAACTAATATCAAAGGCTTGGTTGCTACACAACCAAGCCTTTAATTCCTAACGTTCAAATAATAACCGCTCCCCTTTCTTCTCTTCAAAAAACACCCCATCTTGATAGGCTAAATGTCCACTTACTATCGTACTCAATATCTTTCCTCTAAAGAATTTGTTTTCAAAAGGAGACCAACCACATTTATAATGGATGTTCTTTTTGGTAACCTTCCATTTCTTGTTAACATCTACAATCGCCAAATCTGCCCAATACCCTTCTCTAGCAAAACCACGTTCTGCTACTTGGAAGCAAATTGCTGGTGCATGGCACATTTTCTCAACTATTCGCTCCAAACTAATTTTTCCTTTATGGTAAAATTTCAACATTACAGGAAGTGTATGTTGTATTAATGGTACACCAGAAGGTGCTTTAAAGTAGGTACCTTGTTTTTCTTCCCAAGTATGCGGCGCATGATCTGTAGCTATAATATCTAAGCGGTCATCTAATAGCGCTTTGAATAAAGCTCGCTTATGTTTAGATTCCTTTACAGCCGGATTACATTTAATCTGTGTTTGGAGCGTATCATATTGTCGGCTATCAAAATGTAGATGATGCACACATACTTCCGAAGTGATCCGTTTCTCTGCTAATGGAATATCATTGCTAAAGAGCGCTAGCTCTTCCTTAGTGGAAATATGAAGAATGTGTAATCTAGTATTATGCTTTTTCGCTAGTTCTATAGCTAAAGAAGAAGATTTGTAACAGCCTTCCACATTTCGGATCAATGGATGATACTTAATAGGCACCGCTTCCCCGTATTTTTCTCGATACACTTCCATATTTCCTCTGATTGTCGCTTCATCTTCACAATGGGTAGCTATTAACAGTGGAACCTTAGAGAATAAGTTATCTAAAGTAGTTCTATTATCTACCAACATGTTGCCAGTACTAGAACCCATGAATATTTTGACACCACAGACCTCTCGTTCATCTGTTTTAAGCACTTCCTCTATATTATCATTAGATGCCCCCATAAAGAACGAGTAATTAGCTAAAGATTTTTTTCTAGCAATCTCATACTTGTCTGCTAGAAGCTCTTGAGTAAGCGCAGCAGGTCTCGTATTTGGCATTTCCATAAAAGAGGTTACCCCTCCAGCTACGGCTGCTCTAGGCTCTGTATATAGATCTGACTTATGAGTAAGTCCTGGTTCTCTAAAATGAACCTGATCATCTATAATGCCTGGCATGCAAAAATTACCGTTACCTGCGATTTCTTTATCCGCAGATTGATTAATAGTAGCCGCAATTTTCTCAATACGACCATTCTTTATGAAGATATCACAAGGTTTAATCGTTCCTTCATTTACAAGCTGTACTTCTTTTATTAGTATAGATGACATTGTACTAAAATTTCGTGTTTTAAATAGATCTTAAGACCAAATTTTACGCCACTAAAATACGGGAAATCTACTGAGAAAAATTTTTTTAATTTATTTACGATGGGCCCTTGTTTTTTTCTAAAATACCCTTACTTTTGCGGCTGGTGGAGCTTTTCGACTCGCTCCTTCTAAATCCCCCAGGCAGGAAACTGAGCAAGGGTAGGAAGTTGAGCAGTGCGATTAGTTCTGCCTTTTTTTATTTTTAAAAGGTAGTTAACTTTAACACCAATAAAAAAGCCTAAGGAATACTCCTTAGGCTTTTTTTGTTGGGTGTCCTTATGAAGATCAACAGTTAATACGATAAATCAAAAAATCCCTTATAACCATCAGGTTACAAGGGATTTTCGTTAAGTTTTTTTTCTTACTAAAGAAATAAACTTATGCAAGTAGAAGCGTTATGACTTAAACCGCATGTATTAAGACTTCCCATTTTTTAGGGATGAATTGTTTGATTTGCTATTTATAAGAAATGTAACTTTTGACGTTGTTAATTTCATAATACCTCCTTTTTTTTAGTTAATGGAATCCCCGTCGCGCACTGTGGGCATCGGGCTTGTGCAACTTACACTAAGCTAAAGATAATGGAATTAATTATAAAATCAAATTTTTAATAACTGTACTTAAAAAAATATTAGAGCAACTTTCTGATTTAAACGGCTTATGAGCAGTTCACTTGATTGTCCACTGGCCATTCATCCTCCGGATTCGTTCATTCAACCCTGAATACCTAATGCTGCCATTGTTTCCAAATCAAGATTACCATGTGGCAAATTATTTTCTTCTTGAAATTGTATTAAAGCAGCCCTAGTTTTAGGCCCCATAATGTTATCTATAGGTCCTGGATCAAAACCTCTAGTATTTAAAGCTTTCTGTATCTGCTCTACAGCATTACTGATTTTTCCTGGACAAAGGACTTCTTTCCATTCACTAAATCCCCCTTTCTCTTTAATCGTTCGCTTAGTAATCGTTCTATACTCTGCTGGAACGACAAGACTTCTTTTACAGGCATAAGATTCTTTATCGTAGTCAAATCCAGTTGGACATCCTGCTGTTGACCAATTAGCATATATCTCAGGTGACTCAATATTAATAGTAGTTGTCGATGCTGTAACTGTTTGGATGATTCCATCTTCACTCCACTCAAAACCATCCAATAGCTCTAGTCCTTTTCTTGCCTTAATTTCTATTGTTTGATACTCCGCTGGTGCAGTAATCTCCTCAAAACCTGCTGCTTTCTTCAAAACCTGCTTTGTAATAGTCTTATACTCTGCAGGTACCATCACTTCTTCTACTATTGCAGGCGTTACTAGTCGTTGTTTTTTTATAGTTATATACTCGGCTGGGATGGCCTCTTCTACAAAAGTAGGCGTTGGTGCTGCTCTACCATACGTAGCAGGTATTGGTGTTATCCTGATACAATCCTTAGGTGTATCGAAACCACTACCAACACTACTTACTAAATATCCTTCAGGACAAGCTTTTGGAGTTCTCACCAAAACAGTCTGGTATTCCGCAGGTACCTTTATTAAAGTCATCTGCATACAATCTTTAGGATCTATAGACAAACAACTCTTTGCGTTATCTTTATAAACCCACTTATCTGTTGCTGGACGAACTAGTGTTCTTTCCTCTTTTTCCTCATATGCTAAAGGTACTCGGTCAATACTAAAAGAGGCAGGAGTGATCACATACGGTAATAAGGCCCCTATAACAGAAAGCTCTCCTCCCTTCCCTATTCCATTGGTTTTGAGTATGAACCTCTTTGATGCTGGTTTTATTTCAATTTGCTCTGAGTAAGTTTCATATACCGCAGGAACAACACGAAGTTCTTTTCGTTCTGGCGCTATCAATACTTGTTCAGATATAGTTTCATATAGTGGAGGGGTCGGCACTTTTTTTATAGATGCCTTACTAATTAATACCTTCCTTTTAATAGTAGTGTATTCAGGAACGCTTACTTCTGTAAGTACTTGGAGGTCTTTGACCATGATACGCTCTTCTGTTATTTCGTATTCATCTTGAATATAACATTGGGCATAGCAAGTGCCTGCACTTCCACTTAAAGAGCTGGTTTCTGGTTGCGCTATAAGTGGTAGGCTAAAGACTACACTAAATAGCAGCACTAAGGGGTTTTGTTTTTTCATACTACGTGTGAAACTTGTTAATAAACTTGTTAGTCCAATAATAAACTAGCTATTGTGTGTAGTTCAAACTCGTAGTGTAGAAAAGTAGTTGTAGAAAAGTAGTTGTGTGAGTTATTTGTATTTAAAAGAGTAGATATGGCGCCTTAATCTTCAAGCATATTTAGGTAGGCAATTGTCCCGTTCATATTCAAATCTATAACAATCTAATCATAAATACAAATTAATAGCATCGTAACTAGTTGATTATTAATTAATTATAATTAATGATTTTTAAAAGAAGCTGATAGACAGGTCTTTTTAAATAATAGATATTTTGAATGAATGAAATTAATATTTCTTAAAAAGGTAATAGTTGCTTTTTTAGTCTGTAGGGAATTGTAAAATTATTTCATCCTAGAAGGGGAAAGTAGACTAACAATATAACTTATGCGGACATGACGGTGGAGAAGAGAGGGTAACTACTATTATGACATTCAATCTAGAAACTAAATTAGGAGAGGGTGATTTAGAAGATTTATTGATAGAATCCCATTTGACAAGCTTTGAATTATAACAAAACAAGTAAACATTGAGGCGCAGCGTTCTATTCACTGCACCTCAGTGTTAGATTCAAAACCAAAGGCTTTATTCCGCTGGATCTGCTTTCAATGTAAATGTTCTACTTACAGGATTCAACGCATTATTCACTGCTACCCCATCTTTCATTAAAGTAAGCGTTATAGTATTCTCTCCAATGGGCATTCCTTGAATATAATAAGGCTGCCATTTATCAATAGAGTGATCTTCTCCATTGATATTAGCTTTTACCGTATAGCCACTTCCTAAAGTAACATTAGCTAAAAAGAAATCCAACATCACTTTATCTGTATTTAGCTTACCAACATAAGTCCCTTTGGGTCTACTATAGAATAAAGTAGGTGTTGTAATTGGTTCACTAGATGTGATACTTCCTTTTGCTACCTCCGCCTTCACGGCCATACTTGCACCTGAAGACTTGATACTTTCGTGGTAAGAACGAGATAAAAAAGCTAAGATATTATGAGTCCCGTCCGCAACCTCATGGTCAAAAGAAGCTACATACTTCGCTGCATACGGACTTTTGTCTACAATCAAGTGAATATGCTGTCCTTTACCAGAATTAGCACACATTTTAGTGGGTGCATCTGTTGTTTGAGTGCCTAACTCATAGTCTCCACTAATATCAAAATTGAAAGTGCCCCCTTTATAAGTCATGGCATCAATTTTTGCATCTTTAAATTGAGGAGAAGTAGAAAAAGGAGTTAAGGTATATTTATCCTTTGCCATGGTTGTTGGCTTAGGAGCATTTACCTTTTCAGCTGCTTTATCAGCTGTCTTGTCACTCTGACAAGCAACAAAAGTAAATAAGGCTAAAAGTAGTATTACAGGAATTCTCATTAAAATAGTTTTAAAATTTATTCATACATTTTTGTACGAAGCAAAGATAGTAAAATCTGCCCGTGACAAAGGTATACTTTTACCTTTTTGCAATTGTATTGCATCCTTTTTACTGCGATCTTTGAGGTACAATCCTAATAAAAGAGTACGAAAGTGAACGTTAGGCAAAGAGTGAGAATAAATTGGTCGTTTTAAGCTAGTCATTTTTTACTCTAAGATGAAGGAGTGTAAGCTCCTGAACCGCAAAGCGGATGGGCGG
>JALZWC010000446.1 GCA_023300255.1 Saprospiraceae bacterium
GCTACCTGATAAGGAGTAATACTATGTGAACTATGTATCTATGTGGTAAATTCGTCAACATTATATGTGTTTTCCCCCAATTCTTTACACACTCTTATTTATTAAGACACATAATTACATCTTAACAAACTGCACAGATCGAGTAGAATACCTACCACCAATTTTTAAAATATAAACTCCCGCCTCCAACATGCCTACCTGCTTTTGGATAAATGCATCTTGATTGACCATACTATTAAAATGAAGAACCTCTTGTCCATTGATATCAAATATAGCAATCGTTAATAACTCATTGGCATTAGAATTATAGAAACTTAGATTCAAAACATCTTTAACTGGATTGGGATATAAGAGTAGTGCCTGATTTGAATTGGGTAAGGCACTGACCGAAGACAGGGTATTATTGGGTGGTTCCACAATGCCATCTAAAGAATACGACAGAATAGACCTTGCAAAGGTGCCAACCGATAAAGTATTAATGCCAGTATTCCAAACTAAATCATAAGCGGCTACTATCGGCATATTGGTTCCTAGTCGTTCCCAATGTGTTCCACCATCTAAGGTGCCATATACTCCTCCGTCTGTAGCAGCGAATACTACTTGGTCATTATATCCTTGAGGAACTACTAGTGCATTGACCGCAAGTTGCGGTAAATCACCAGCTATATTTTGCCAGCTATCCCCTCGATTGCTAGACCGATAAATGCGGGGCGTATTGTCATTGTCTTTGTAACCAGAATAAGCAACAAATACCGCCTCTTCGATATCAGGAGAAGATACTATATCGGTAACCGCTCGTTCTGGTAGAATACCTTGTATGGATTCCCAAGTGTCACCATTATTGGAAGTTCGCCATACATTAGCATCCATCGTACCGACATATAAAAGAGTAGAATTAATAGGCGAAAGACTAATTGTTGAAATAGACTGAGGACGTTCATAAATTTCCCCATCCGTTAAATCTTCACTAATTGTTTGCCAATTAGGAATCGATCCTGCCGTACTCTTATATACGCGATGCGTCCCCGTATATAATACAGATGGGTTATGAGGACTCATGATATAGGGCATATCCCAACCTCTACGATCCCCTGGCTCTATACCATCTGTAGCGCCTCTCCAGGAAACACCTCCATCTCTAGTAACTTGAATATTTCCTCTTTGACTTTCCGCATAAAAAATAGTTGGTTCCGTAGGATGAAAAACGGTTTGAAAGCCATCCGATCCTCTATACTTTTCCCAAGTATTAATAGTTGTTGCATTTCCTGCTGCGGAGCCATTATCTTGGAACCCACCATAATAGGCTTCTGGAAGATGTGGATTAAAAGCGACTCTATATGTTTGGTTAGCAGGAATATTTTCTATATCAGTCCAATCTACACCAGCATCTTCGGATTCATATAAACCACCATCTGTTGCTAATAACATTTTTCCAGATGGGTGATAGACTAAATCATGATGGTCTACATGTACACCAATTCTTGCATTTCGAGATAAAACATTCCAATTAAAGCCTCCATTTTTTGTTCGATAAGTCGTAACCCCTAAGATCGATATATCATTTTTATCCATTGGATTAACTCGAATCTGGCCAAAATACCAACCAAAACCTCTTAGGGAATTAGCTACGGACAAATCTGTTGGTACTTCCTCCCAAGTGCTACCTTGATCGAAGGATCGATAGATCCCATTAAAATTATGGAGGCTATCTATATATACGGTAAAAACGGCATCTTGAGAGGTAGCTAGTCCTATCCGACTTTGTTTACCTTGTGGTAAAATATGGCTTAGTGTTTGCCATGTTTGTCCACCATCAGTACTTCTATGAATTTTTGCACCCAATCCAGCGGTCTGTGAAAACTTACTATTTCGAATTCGATCCCATCCAGCTGCGTAGAGGAATTCAGGATTTTGCGCATCTAGCACGACATCAATAACGCCAGTCTCTTCGCCTAGAAATAATATCTGTTGCCAAGTTTGTCCACCATCAATAGATTTGTATAAGCCTTTATCTGTGTTGGGTAAAAAAGGTAGGCCCATAGCGGCGACATATAAAATGTCACTATTGGTAGGGTGTACTATAATTCTAGAAATAATACGGGTTTCTTTCAGTCCTATATAAGTCCATGTTTCGCCAGTATCGGTACTTTTATAAATGCCATCCCCAATAAAAGGAAATCCAGAAATATTGGGATCACCTGTTCCTGCATATACAACATTGGGTTGTAGTGGATCAAAAGTAATCGCTCCAATTGCTAAAAATAACTGTTGGTCAAAAACGGGGGTCCAGCTTTGTCCTCCATTGGTCGTTTTAAAAATACCACCAGAGGAAAAACCCGCTAAAATAATATCGGTATCTTCAGGATGATAGGCTACGGTATTGATTCTAGCCCCTAAATTACCAGGCCCTTCTACGGTCCATTCTTTATCAAAATTTTCAAAGCCATTGTCTCTAGAACTTGCTTTTTCTTTTACCGTTTCGAGTGCTTTCGTATACGCTTTAATATCAAAAGCTACATCAGGGAAGGAACGTTGCAAAAAGAATTCATCGCTTGGACTATACTTTTCTGCTAAACGATCTCGCTTGGTTTCAATCGGTGGGGTAGGGGCGTTAGGCGTCCAACAGCCTATCAAGCATAGACATAAGCTTAAGCTAAGAATTAAGGTATTTGTAGACTGCCAGTTGTTCATTTGAAAAGGAAGAATTTAGGAGTTTTTGTAGCTTGTATAACTATATTTAGGAATGTGTATGGAATAAGTTCGTAATTTAGGGTAGCTTATTTTGTTCTTAGTTTTTGCTTTAATGAAGGATAATTGTTGATACTTTGACTGAATT
>JALZWC010000447.1 GCA_023300255.1 Saprospiraceae bacterium
ATTAAAAAATCATAGCCTACGCTATGGAATTATTTTTTAATGAAAAATAGCGGAAAAAGATGCTTATAAAATACCCGTTTAATTAATTCGACCCACTTACGCTCAAACAACTTCAAAATCTACAAAAAGAAAACGCCCCCCATGAGAAAATTTGCACCAGTTATTCTACTCGGTAACCTGCTAACTATAGTAGGCTTACAATCCTTTACTTTTTCAGGAACTCCTATCCTAAGCTATATAGCTCAATATAAAACAATTGCTATTAGTGAGATGCATCGCACAGGCATTCCGGCGAGTATTACAATGGCACAAGCAATTGTCGAATCGAAGTATGGAACAAGTACCTTATCAGTAAATTCTAATAATCATTTTGGCATTAAATGCAAGGGTGGTTGGGAAGGCAAAACCTACTATTTTAAAGATGATGACTATAGACATGGTAAATTAGTCAAGTCTTGTTTTAGAGGCTATGAGGATTCGGTAGAATCCTACTATGACCATTCTGATTTTCTAGTAGAAAACTCTCGATATGGCGTTTTATTTACTTTAGACAAATACGATTATAAAGGCTGGGCAAAAGGATTAAAAAAATGTGGCTATGCTACGGATCGTAACTATGCTAAAGCATTGATTGGAATGATTGAAAAATATCAATTGCATTTATTAGATAAAGAATCGAATGCTCCTAAGGAAGAAGTTGTTTTAATCGAAGCTGTTAAAAAGACGGAGGTCATTGCCCATAATAAATATAGTGCAAACTTTAAACCTGTAATCTCCCCACCTAAAGCCTTTAAGATACCTACTCATTATAAGATGGGAGAAGGTACTCAACGGGCTTCGATTGCAGATAAGCGAACTTTTCAAGAAGATGTTTTCCAAGGGGAAGAACCATTGTTATTTGAGATCGTGCCTAATGTGGAGCGAAAAGATGTTCGAGAATAAGAAAAGAAGTCAGAGAAAAAAAGAAGTCAGATGTCAGATCGTCCTTGCAGGACTGTCAGGCCAGCCCGACTGCCGTTCGGGCGAGCGGGTGTCAAACTTATGATTTTGACTACTACACTTCTGACAGCGAAGCGTTCTGCTATCACTACTTAGCACTTAGGACTGCTCGAGGAGCTAAACACATGTCCTCTAATTCCAATCGGCTACCTCTAAAGACATTTAGGTCGACGTCTCCTTTAATACCATTTATGGTGCCTCTATTGCCGTATTGCCAAAAGTCCCACTTTTGACTAACAATAGGTTCTTTGGTACTATACCGAGCCATCCAAATAGGATAATGGTCGAAATTATCTAGGATATATTTTTTATATAATTTCTGATTAGTATAGATGATTGGTCGAATACCATAGTGTCGTTCTACTATATCTAACCAAGATTGTAATCTATTAATTACGAGCATCTCTGATGCACCGTTCGTCACTTCAAAATCCAGTACAGGTGGTAAGTCTCCATATTCTAATGGTACAGCATTAATAAAATTCATTGCTTGGTCAAAAGAAGATAGTTTAGGGTGAAAAAAGTGATAAGCTCCTCTTTTAATGCTTTTTTCTTTGATAGTGCTCCAATTATGTTCAAAACATACATCCACTAACTCTAAACCCTCCGAGGCCTTTACAAAAACAAAGTCTATCTGCTGCATAGCTACCGTATCCCAATTGATCTCTAATTGATACCGAGAGACATCAATACCATGTACTTCATAGCCCTCTAAGCGTTCTGTCGGTTGTTGACAGGCGTATAAGAGCATACACATAAATGATATTGCAATATATTTCATAATCGGGGAAATCGAATATAATAATAAGTAGTGTTACTAATTTTTTTGAGCTGGTTTGAATCGGAAAATAATACCTGAAGGGGGGAATGGCATTATTTATTACTTTTGTACGTAGGATGAGTGGTAACTCATTAACAATCATTCTTTTCTATACTCTTATTAACGAATATAAAAAGGCAATGTTTTCCAAAAATAATAATATGTTTTGATGAAGTCAATATTTAGCACTTATTTAGAACTAGGTTTTGATCATATTTCTGATATTAATGCCTATGATCATATCTTATTTTTAGTGGCGCTTTGCGCTATTTACAGTCTAAAAGAATGGAGGAAACTTCTAGTTTTAGTGACTGCCTTTACCATTGGTCATTCTATTACATTGGCATTAGCAGCGCTAGATATCATTAGCTTTCCTTCTAAAACAGTGGAGTTTTTGATACCTGTTACTATTTTAATTACTAGTCTGTATAATGTATTTGCGCCTACAAATAAAGTTGTAGACAACACTTTTAACAAAAAACTAAGCGTTAATTATTTTTTTGCACTATTCTTTGGTTTAATACATGGAATGGGGTTTTCTAGTTTTTTACGCTCTATGTTAATGCCAGGACAAGAAGAGGAACTAATTCCTCAATTGTTAGCGTTTAATATTGGCGTGGAATTGGGGCAGTTATTGATAGTAGCTAATATTTTAGCTTGTTCCTTTGTGGTACTTCATCTCCTTAAAGTCAAACAAAGAGAATGGACCTTGTTCGTCTCTGGTGCAGCTGCTGGCGTTGCTTTGATTTTAATGATGGATACGTATCCATTCTGATAATAGACTTGTTACTCTTTAATAACTGTCTAAAAATATCTCTTTCCGCTATTTTTCATAGAGCGTAATAAGTCTAATAATATAATATGATGATTCAATTCTTACTTTTATTCTTTTCTATCTTTGGTAGTCCTGTTGAAGGAGACCATGAATTTCATATGAGTAAATGCGAAGTGGCTTTTAATGAACCTGATTCCGCTATACAAGTTAGTCTTCATTTATTTATTGATGACCTAGAAGAAGGCTTAGCCGCTAATGGGCATCAAAATTTACGAATTTGCACAGACAAAGAATCTCCTAATGCGGAGCAATATATGGCAGCTTATTTGCAAGAAAAATTTACTATAAAAGTAAATGGCGATAGTCTTGCGTACACCTTTATTGGAAAAGAAGAATCGGAAGATCTGTTAGCCGTATGGTGTTATCTTGAAATAGAAAATATTACAAATATTAATCAACTAACGATCAAGAATCAAATCTTGACTAGCACTTTTGAAGATCAAAAAAATATTGTTAGCATAAGCACTTCATCTGAGGGTAGAAAAGGCTATTTCTTATTTGATGCGGAAAACATAGAGGACAGCGTTTCTTTTTAAAATCGTCCTAACCAATTAGCACCAAATAAGAACTCTCCCCGACCCTCCCTTAAAAAGAGAAGGGGACGTCTACTATTGAATATCTCGTCTAGGATTGTCTCCAAAACGAAATATTTAATCGCAGACGTCTCCCCCTCTTTTTAAGAGGGGGTCGGGGGAGTTCCAGTTTGTGTGCTGACATTCACAACGAATCGTGAACAATTAAAAATCACACAACGTAAAATGAGCACCACCAACATAAAGGATAATTTAACCGCTTTATTCCAACAAGAGACCTTATCAAAAGCAGCAGCAAAAGATATTTTGAGTGCCATAGGAAAAGGGGAAGTCAATGAATTTCAAACAACAGCTTTACTCACTTGTTTCCAGATGCGCCCGATCACAGGGGAAGAGTTGGCAGGTTTTAGAGAAGCCATGATAGAATTGGCCTTGCCCATTGATTTAAGTGATATGGATACCATTGATATTGTAGGAACAGGAGGAGATGGAAAAGATACTTTTAATATTTCTACGACCTCTTCTTTGGTGGTCGCAGGAGCAGGATATAAAGTTGCCAAGCATGGAAATGTAGGGGTATCTTCTATATGCGGTTCGTCCAATGTGCTAGAGCACTTAGGATACAAAATGACCAACAATCCAGATGAATTAAGAGCTTATTTAGATCGAGCTAATTTTTGCCATATGCATGCGCCCTTATTCCATCCTGCGATGAAGCATGTGGGAGCAATTAGAAGAGGAATGAAAGTAAAAACTTTTTTCAATATGTTAGGCCCGTTATTAAATCCTTCTAGGCCAAAGCGTCAATTAGTAGGCGTATATGCAGAAAATTTACTTCCATTATTTAAAACTGTTTTTGAAGATATGGGTATTGAGTATAAAGTGATTTTCGCAGAAGATGGCTATGACGAAATTTCTTTGACAGGTCCTTTCCAAGTTCGATCCAATCGATTCGATGGTACGGTCACGCCTTCTGAATTAGGCTATCAGGCTTTAGACCAATCGGCGCTACATGGAGGAGCTACTATTCCTGAATCTGCTAAAATATTAGTGTCTGTTCTGGAAGGTAATGGTACTACCGCACAACATCAGGTAGTCTGCGCAAATGCAGGACATGCTATTCAATGTTTTAAACCTACTGCTTCAATGGATGATTG
Source organism: Saprospiraceae bacterium (assembly GCA_023300255.1). Classification (GTDB taxonomy): domain Bacteria; phylum Bacteroidota; class Bacteroidia; order Chitinophagales; family Saprospiraceae; genus JAFMDF01. The sequence continues at coordinate 4,345 of JALZWC010000447.1, forward strand.
TATCGCGGAAGCGGATCATGCGATAAGAGGTGGGGAGGCTATTCAGATGCTTAAAAACTTAGTCGGGTAAAAGCAGGGATGATTGGTTCTATGAAAATCATAGTTCATACATCATAAATCTGCTAATTAGTCAAAATCAGACTGATATATGATTTATGATGTAAGATATATGATGTAAGATTTGCATACACAGTCCAAATTTTCGTATAAAATCAACTGGCAACTGGTAATTATCTATGAAAAATCGCCTAAATAG
>JALZWC010000448.1 GCA_023300255.1 Saprospiraceae bacterium
AAAAAAGGAACCGTAGCCCAGCTATGCTTAATTTTTTAGCATTCCTTAGAAGTAAAAATGTCTAGCTTAAAACGACCAATTTATTCTTACACTTTGCCTTAATAGCAAAAAAACATCAATCAAGCATTTTAAGGAGCGCAGCTTCGTCTCTGTCTATATACCTCAACCGAAGAGTCTTTCCACTAAACAAAGAAAGCCATACCTTTTTTCAAAGATATGGCTCCTCTATACTGCTTTTATATAAATTCTATGTTTTGGCCAAGCCGTTAACGATTACGGAAATACGGGCAAGGCGGTCACGATCTAAAGAGAAAAATGCTTGATCCTCTTTTTCATCAATCTTTAACAATTTCGCAGAAGACAAGGACTGTAAATGTTCTTGTACAATATTAGGAGTCGTATCTAACTCCTCAGAAATTGTTAATACACTAATATTTGATTTTTCTTTTAGAAGGTGAATAATCCGTTGTGGTTCCTTTTCATTTAAGGCGTTCAATACCTGAAAGGCAGAACGGATTTTCTGTCGAAATTCAGTTGTAAGCAACTTTGTAGAAGTCATGTCGTGAGATGGCAAGTTTGTTTATTAATAGTGTTTCATTTTCAAATTGAAAAAGGTAGTGAATCTTATTTCAACTTTTTTGGTATGTGTTGTACCATATGCTACATTTAGATGATATAAATGCGCTTTCAAAGTTACTAGGATTTAATGTCTCTTGAAGAGGAATTTACGGAAAGGTCGATTTTACCCAGATATGGTATCTATGGAAGAGAAAGCGAAAAATGGCAGGAATCTCAGAAGATAAAAATACAGAAAAATAAACCGATTTTAATTTTTATCAGGACAAGCACCATCACATTGACCGTACAAATTAAGCGAATGATGCGTCACTTTAAATTTCAATAAATCCCCCATCATATTTTTGATCTGTTGGATTCTAGGATCACAAAATTCTAATACTTTTCCACAGTCTAAGCAGATTAGATGATCGTGTTGTTTGTAGCCATAAGACTTTTCGTACTGTGCTAGGTTTTTTCCAAATTGATGTTTGGTCACTAAGTCACAGGAGACTAATAGCTCTAAGGTATTATAGACAGTAGCTCTACTTACTCGATAATTTTGATTCTTCATATGGATATACAAAGCCTCTGCATCGAAGTGGTCTTCTCGATTATAGATTTCTTCTAATATAGCAAAACGCTCCGGCGTTTTACGCAAGTTATTCTTTTCTAAGTGACCTGAAAAGATAGCTAGTACCTCTTTGACTATTCTTTCGTGACTATCTGGCTCTTGCATAATTTCTAGCTACTTGTTTAGGCTTATTTTAAAATGTGTAGTAAGGCTTTGTATTGAAGATTGCTAAGCCCACTGTTTGGCCAAGTAGCTTCCCTACATACTTACAAACAAATATACACAACAATTAGTTGACTTCTTAACAAAGAACTTCTTTATCTATTTACTCAAGCCGACCAAAGAGTCGTTCTTATAAGTAGGTAATTAACGGAGGTAAGCTACAAACTTTCAAAATATTGATGTCCTAAATACAATAGATATTTTTTTTAACCACATAGATACATAGGCCACATAGGTATTATTCTCTATGTGGCCTATGTATCTATGTGGTTAAAATAGTACGTTTAATTTTGTCCAAGTACTTATTACACTGTACTTATTTACTTAGTCCGATCCCGAAACAGTTGTTCATAATCAGCACTTTCCGTATCCATCCATTTATCCCAAAAAGTAAAATACAAGCCATAGTTTTTTAGGAATTTTGCATGATGCATACTATGATGTGTTGCGCCAATAATCCATTTTCCTAACCAATGTTTTTCTGTGTTTTTTGGATAGATTTCGATATCCAAGTGATTTATAGTTGCAGAAACAGTCATTAATACTAACATCGTCATTATTACCGTGTAATGCATTGGCAAAAAGATAACGATTAACGGAACAACAATCGCTTGCAAAATAGATTCCATTGGATGAAAGGAAAAGGAAGTCCAAGGGGAAGTAATAATACTATCATGATGGGTTTTATGTATCCACCTATAAATCTTTGGTCGATGCATCCAACGATGTAACCAATAATAATAGGTCTCATGTATAAATAAACCAAGTCCTAAACTAATCGGCAAATATAGCAGCCCATATTCTGTAAAATCAATATATATCGTTGTATATCCCATCTGCCACAACCAGACTAATCCTACTCCTGATAAAGCAAAGATAAAAGAAGTGAGAGCAGACCATTTAATTTCTGACCAGGCTTGTCCTTGAGGCCTTAGTCCTTCACTTATCTTTCTATGCCAGAAAGTATCTTTAAAATAGTAATAAAAGAGTAAATAAAACGCTCCCGACATCAAAACATATCTAGAAAATACTATCATAGATAGTGTGCAGATAGCTATAAAGACGGCCTTTGGATCAGCAAAATTAATTAAGGTCATTATCTTTTTTTAAAGCAATTATGGACAAGTTTATCGAAGAACCAAAAGTAGTTTACATTTTTAATGCTACGAACCGCTTTAAGAAACCTTACTCTTCTCGTAGCCAGCTCACGGGTTTCTCAAAGCTTTGCGAACTCCGTGAGCTGGCTACTAGAAGAGCAAGAGTTCTTAAAGCCTATTCGTCGCTCCTCTAACTCCATGGAAAGTCAAGAAGTCTCAACTATTTTGATAAACTTGTCTGCATTAGTGGTAGAAATTTCACGAATAATATCAACTACGTTGATAAACTTGCCAATTTTTTTTGACTGGAAAGAAACTTTAATATATAAAAATTGATTATACATACTTTTTTATTTACCTTTGTATAGATACAAATTATCTCTCATCTAAAAAAAAATCGTAGTCGTTATGCGAAAAACGATTGATGAAGTTAAAATCGAACTCTTCTCTACTCCTAAACAGGATGCTTTTCGGCTCATCAGCAAGGAAGAACAACAAGATTATTGGGGTTCTCAACGCCCTTTTCTATCCTTTACACCAAAGGAAATGGAGCCAGCTCCTAAATCTAAAATGCTACACAAAAAAAAGAAGCGCTCAAAAATAAGTCCTATTTTATTTCCTACTTCCTTTCCAAATAATTAATTTACTTTTGCGTTATATATAATTATACGTAATAATATACGACAATATTAAACGTATTCGGAGCTGTTGTGCTAACCATTTCAACAGAGTTAATATTGCTATATTTAGTCGTGTTGCTCTGTAATAAAATGTTTAAAACTATTGGGTGTAACTGCCATTTGATGTAACTAAATCGTGCCGTAGGTACGAATAAAGTAAATCAAATTGCGGTTACACCTAAACTATTATGTATCTGCTCAATTCTCACTACAAACTACTGGACATTTTTTAGAATAGAGAGTAGAGAACAGAGAGTAGAGACACAATTCGTTTAAGGCAAAGAGTAAGAATAAATTAGCCATTTTAACCTGCCCTTTTTCCCTCTAAGAAGTCCTGAAAAAAGAACCATAGCCCAGCTATGCTTAGTTTT
>JALZWC010000449.1 GCA_023300255.1 Saprospiraceae bacterium
CCACATAGGTACATAGAGCACATAGGTTTCTATGCTATGTGCTCTATGTACCTATGTGGTTAAATACAATTCTAGTTTGTTAATTTATTTTTGTCTACATATTTTATACTCTATCAGTTAGTGGCACCTGATAGACACAGCGGTATAATGTAAAGATATGCTCTCTATACCGCTGTGTTTTTCAGAAGTCAAAACTAAGCCATCAACATAAACTCCGATACCACCACCTCTGAAATTGTTTTCTTCACCCCATTTTTATCCTCATAAGTTCGATGTACTAATTTTCCATTGATGGCTACTTGCTTTCCTTTTTTCAGAAGTGTCCCCATTAATTCTGCTGTTTTCCCCCAACCAATAATCTGGTGCCATTGCGTATCTTCTATTCTTTCCCCTTCTTTATTCTTTCGGACTTCTTTAGTGGCTAAGCTAGCTCTTACTAAAGAGTTACCACCTTCTAATTGTTTAGTTTCTGGATCACGTCCTAGGTGTCCGATTAGACGTACAGAATTTCGTAAGTTGTTCATTACTTTAATGTTTTAAAGAAGTGTCTAGTTAATAGAATAGCCACTTCAGTTCGTTAATAAGTAGCGTTAGTACCATTTAACAAGTTTAGACTTTCCTTAAAAGAACATTGGGGCACTGAGTTATACATAAGCTAATAGTAGTCTTATCTACAGTTTATCTCTATGCCCCACTACTTATTAAAACAAATAAGTAGGTGTTCAAAAATCTAAACAACGTGCTATGATTAAACGCTGCTACAAAGTAAAGGAGCAATACAAGTGTTAGTCGACAAATAATCGCTTAATGCCGTTTGTAGTCGTTTGTAAACGGTTAGTTTGAGAAATATAATAGTGGAAAGATCTTATGATAGGGCAAAAAAAAAGAGATCTGGAAGATCATCTTAGGTTAGATATATAGGAAAAAAAAAGAAGGTACACGCTTAGCGTAAGCTAGCATGCACCCCGTACAAATACTTTTGAGTAATTGAGACAACTAAACGGGGGGGTTTAGTATTATAATTTATATAGGGCAAAGCATGTGCCAAAAAAGAATATTTTATTTATTGAATTAGTTAAAAAACAATACAAACTAAACCTTAACATTTCTTGTCATTTGCATAATAAATAAAATGTATGTATACCTCCTTTATTATCAAATAGCTTTTAGAAATTACTATCCTAAATCGATACTTAATGCGTTATTAGTCAATAATTAATATTTACTATGTTAAATAATTGACTCCTTAAAGTCACTTACCAGCTAAACATAAAAATTCTCCCTAATTTAAAATCCTTTCTTCTTAAATTCTGTTTATCTTTATACAGAAGCCCGTTTATTGTATATAAGTATCTACTATCAAATAATCAATACTAGATAAGTACTCGGACAGAATTAAATTCCTATTTAACCACATAGGTACATAGGACACATAGCATAGAAGCCTATGTGCTCTATGTATCTATGTGGTTAAAAATAGGAATTTAATTCTGTCCAGTTACTTACAAACCAGTACCAATGGTGCGACACCTTATAATCAATGACACAGTCGTAGGAATTACACACAAAGTCACACATGCCAATCACATTTATCAAAACCAGTCTCCTCTGCTTACTGTTAACCCTATGTTTACAGCCAGCAACTGCGCAGCTAGAACGCATGCGAGCAGGTCACTGGTATTTTGGAGATGGCTATGGTTTTGATTTCACGTCAGGGAAAATCCAAAAAGAAGAAGGGGCAGCAATACAAACTATAGAATCCTGTTGTGCTATGTCTGATAAAAACGGACAATTATTATTTTATACCAATGGCGGAGGTAGAAGTGATGGATCAGGCGATGGACAGGTATGGAATGCCAATCATGAAGTAATGGAAGGGGGAGACTTTGGTGGTTTAATAGGAGGAGGAAAAAGTGCTTGGCAGGGTTGTTTGATTGTTCCAAATCCAGTGGATGAAAACATTTACTATTTATTCACTATAGATGAATTAGAAACTTATTTAATAGAAGATCCCAATTTCCCTATTGGCAAAGGTTTTTCCGCCTTTGAAATTAATATTAGTGCCAATAACGGAAAAGGAAAAGTCACTATCATTGGTCAGAATATAACAACACCAAGCTTCGAATACCTAACAGGAACCCAACATGCTAACTGCACCGATTATTGGGTAATTATCCAAACAGGACATCATTTTATTGAAACCAACGCAGATGCTTTAGATTCTTTTTATGTTTTTAAAGTCGATGAAACAGGCTTAAATACTCCAGTAATATCTCCAATATTTAAGGGATTTGAAGAACTTAGAGATGAGTATGGCGCCATGAAAATGACTACTGATGGCGAACAATTAATAGCTGGTACTTTTATATATGATTTTAATAAGGAAACAGGGCAACTAACAAATCCTGTTGACCTAAAACCAGCTATACGAACTTCAAGAGATCCAGTTGCTATCTCTCCAGACAATCAATTTTTATATAATTTCAAAGTAGAATCTTCAGGTGATACGGCTTTTGTTTTTGCTAGTTACCAGTATGAATTGGGCGTATCTAATATTATGGAAACAGAGGTAAAGATAGCAGAGGTTATTCTAGAGGGTATTTTCGTGATCGGTACACCTCAGTTAGCACCCGATGGAAAAATCTATATTCCTTCTTGGGCTGATGATCCTTTAGATAAAGAAATTATATCTGTCATTCATACCCCTAACGAAAAAGGCACCGCAGCAAAATTCGAATTAGATTTACTTGCCGTTTCTGAAGATTTTTCTTTTCGCTTTTTGCGCTTTGGTAATTTTATGGATCATATTTTTCAAAAGAAACCAATTAGTGAACATCAAGAAAATAGCCAGTTAGTGAGTGTCCAATGTGAGGCACAAGAGGAGGTCATTTTAATGGTCCCTTCTGATAAAACATCGTATGCATGGTCTACTAATACCGATACAGATTCTATTGCCGTATATCGGTCTGGAACTTATTGGATAGATTACGCAACAGGCTGTGATTCTGGAACAGATACCTTTGTTGTTGATATTATCAATGACCAGTTCCAAGTAGCTTTACCAAGAGCAAAATTTCTACTTTGTGAAGGACAGGAAATGACTTTAACGCCACAGCCTATCAAAGATTTAATTTTTGAATGGCAAGATGGGACAACGGCAGCTTCTTATTTAATTAAACAGCCTGGCACCTATAGTGCCACTGCACAAGAGGGGCTTTGTATTGATACAGATAGTTTACGAATAATTGAAATTGCTCCGCCATCTATAGATCTAGGAACAGATACCTTACTCTGTGACGATCCATTTTTATACCTACAAGCCCCCTATTCTCCTTACTATGAATATGAATGGAGTAATGGTGCAACTACAACGGATTTCTGGGTTTTCGAAGAAGGTATCTATAGCCTCCGTATTTCTAATTATTGTGGCACTACGGAAGATGCTATACAAATTGATATTTGTCCAAGCTGTGAAATCTATGTTCCTAATGCTTTTTCTCCAAACGGAGATGGAATAAATGATGTATTACAAGCTTTTAAAGAAAGTGATTGTACGCCCATCAATTTTCAGTTTTCTATTTTTAATAGATGGGGTAGTCAGGTTTACAATAGTGTCCATATAGACAATAGCTGGAATGGCCAATCTGATAATAATCAGTTTATAGAAGGGGTCTATCTTTATCAAATTCAATATGAATTATTATGGCCGGATGGCTCTTTGAGAAAGGAAGTGCAAACTGGGGATGTTACTTTGTTTAGGTGATTCTGTTATGCAAATTAAACATAATTCAACCTGTCTGGCGAAGACAGGTTGAATTATGCCTAACTCAAAATTGAATTACATTTAGTATTTAGACGTCTTAATAAATTTCTTCACAACAGGTATTTCTCCTTCTTCTTTAATAGTAATCAAATAAATACCATCCTCAAAACCCGCAACATCAATTTGATTCGTCAAGTTACCTTCTGCTAAAGTAGTCTGATATATTAGCTGTCCAGATAAATGATGTACTTGTACATTTGCCTTACCAAAAGCAACTTCATACTGTACACTCAAAATAGTACTTACTGGATTAGGATATAATCGAAACTCGGAATTATTGCTCGTTTCAGCAATAACAATATCAGCAATACCAGAAGCACTTCTTGATTCTGCCCCAGTAAAGTTTCTAGATATTACCAATGGTAGGATTGGACTAAACTCAGATTCTTCTCCGCCACATATAGCTTGGATATGATATTCGTAGGAATTCGACGGACCAGAAATAGATACACTTGTTCTTCTAATAGTAGAATTAAAAATCCATCTATCTTGCCCTGCTAACCTAATTTGAATACGATACGCATCAGCACCTGTTACTGACTGCCAAGTAATGGCTACCCTTCCTCGGCCTGTTGAGCTAGAGGTAATTTCAGTTGGCATACCACAAGCTCTTTCGTCTACGATGCTTATTTCATCTGCTCCATTACAATCTTCGTCTACACCGTTATCTGGAATTTCTGTAGCATCTGGATGAATGCTAGCATTGTTATCATCACAATCTTCGGCTGCACTAAAGCCATCTTGGTCATTATCTACTACTGCCGTAATGGCTGTAATACCATCACAATTCTCATCTATATTATTATCTGGAATCTCGGTAGCATTTGGATGAATATTAGCATTATTATCATTACAATCTTCGTCTGCATTAAAACCATCATTGTCATTATCTACTACTGGGGTAATAGCTGTAATACCATCACAGTTCTCATCTATATTATTGTCTGGAATCTCTATAGCATTTGGATGAATACTAGCATTGTTGTCATCACAATCAACAGTGATATCAAAACCATCGTTATCTTGATCGTTATTAGCAATTGATCCGTTTAGTATCGTTAGATTACCACTAGCATCGAAAGGATTAGACCATCTTTCATCTGTATATATCGCCGAGCCAGTTAGCGTACCAAGGAAGGCAACTAAAGCGTCTTTTTCTGTATTGGTTAGTTGTAGGTTTTGGCCTTGTCCACCTCTACCACCACGCAATCTATTATCTAAATTATTATTATTTGGAGCAACTTCTATTCGGTCGTAGTGATTAATAACATCCAATAAAGTAGGTAAACTACCATCATGCATCATTGGCCCATTTACTTGACCATTTGGATTAACTAAATCTCTTAAAGAAGGAGATCTAGTATTATTAAGATCTACAGCGGTTGGATCTCCTGCTACTCCTATAACGCCATTATTTCTTCTATTGGGAGCAATATCAAAAGTAGGGGCTCTATGACAATCTTGACAGTTTGCTCCACCTTGATTAACACTCATAGAAAACAAACGCTTGCCTTGATTTTCTTGTGCAGTAAAGTTTGGGAAATCCGTATTCTCATCATTCACTCGTGCCCGACCATCATCATATTTTGAATCAAAAGATTGAATACTTCTAATGAATTGAGCTAGTGCTAATTGCATCCGATCTTCTGTAATTTGTTTATCCCCATAAACTTCCGTGAATAGTTGTTGATAATAATCAATATCAGAAATTTTCTCTATCAAATCTGCAAAGCTTGGATCTCCATCTGCCCCACTAAAGCCCATTTCGATATGATCTTGTATTGGTTGGGTAGTTTGATCCTCTAAGGAAGCCGATCGCTTATCCCAAAAGAAACGAACTTCCTCTGCAAAACGAGCATTCACCAAACGCATGGAATGCCTGCCAGTTGCACCACCATTTAAACCTCGACTCACCGTAGCAGGATCTCCAAAGGCAAATTCTTGTTTATGACAGTCTGCACAAGCAATCGTATTATTAGCAGATAGGTTTTTATCGTAAAACAATACCCGTCCTAATGTTGCACCTTGGTCAGTAATAGCATTATTTCTAGGCGTATTGTCTCTATTGATGTAGTTAGGAACTTCTTGATTGGCATAGTTGGGTAGGTTGTCTAAATCAATGCTGCCCGCAAAGAAGAAGAGGCCTGTGATGGCGAATAGAAAGGTAATAATTAATTTCATGAAAACGGATTTTGATGTAATTCTTATTAACTTAAGGCTCCTTCTTTTGTTTTGTACTCAACTTTTATTCTTTTTAATGAAAAAAAATATCTATTTGGTCATAAGCCTATTATCAATAGTTATCTTAAGTATCTTAGCTATTCACTCTGTGGCTCCTTATGCTATATTGAAACCACCAAAGGTAAATCACCTTAAACTAGCAGAACGGTTCAATCAGAATTTAGAATCCTTAAGTATTTCAACAGCAGATAATATTTCTCTGAGTGCTTATTTAATTACGCCCACTAAAAACACACCTAGAGGTTCTATTATTCTATTACATGGCATTGGTGGATGTAAAGAAGATTTTTTGGGTTTATCTAATAAATTAAGGCAGCAAAACATTGCCTCTATTGTTTTTGATAGCAGAGCACATGGGCAAAGTGGTGGACAATTTTGTACTTATGGAGCAAAAGAAAAAGAAGATATAAGTGCTATTATAGATTTAATCGAATCTCGGTATCCCAATCAACCGATTGGAATTTGGGGAAATTCTATGGGAGGGGCTATTGCTATACAAGCAATGGCCTCCGATAAAAGAATCAATTTTGGAATTATCGAGAGCACCTTTACAGACCTCCATCAAATAGTTTTTGACTATCAGAAACGCTTACTAAAAATTCCTAGCAGGGCGCTGTCTGATTATGTACTGAAAAGAGCTGGAGAAATAGCTTCGTTTAATCCAACACTCATTCAGCCTATTGAAGCCGTTAAACACATTAAACAACCTATACTCCTTACCCATGGAGATGCAGATAAAAATATTCCATTCGAGTATGGTCAAGCTTTATTTGAAGCGCTTTCTGCCAAGGATAAAGAATTTGTTCGAGTACCTAATGGTGGGCACACTGGTTTATTTATAACAGGTGGAAAAAAATATGAAAATAAGCTTTTTAATTTCATCGACCGACAATTAAGTAAGTAGTCGGACAAAATTAAACTGCTATTTTTAAACACATAGGCACATAGGTCACATAGCATAGAAGCCTATGTGACCTATGTACCTATGTGTTTAGATAAAACTCTATTTTGTTAAAAAAATTTGCCCAACTACTTACTTAGCAATTCCCAATAATTCTATCTCAAAATAAGCCAATAATTCCCTATCTTTGGTACCTAGTTAAGCAAACAATTTTATGAGAAAAGAGATACACTAAACGCTACATTCAACAATTCTGTGAATACTGCATTCATCATTTCTCATTCATTACTTTTCATTTCAAAAGATGTCCGAAAAAAAATTATTCTTACTCGATGGTCATGCCCTAGTCTATAGAGCCCATTATGCCTTCATTTCGCGCCCAATGATTAATTCTAAAGGAATTAATACCTCTGCGGTGATGGGGATGACTCGGTTTATATGGGATGTCATACGCAATCAAAAACCTACCCACATTGCGGTATCTTTTGATTTGCCTGGCCCTACCTTTCGACATGAAATGTTTGTAGAATATAAAGCGAATAGAGAATCGCAGCCAGAAGATATTACGATTGCCCTGCCTTTTATCCGAGAGATAATCGAGGGATTTAATATACCAGTCGTAACAAAAGAAGGTTTTGAAGCCGATGATGTGATTGGGACACTAGCAAAGCAGGCAGAAAAGGAGGGTTTTAGTGTTTATATGGTAACCCCCGATAAAGATTATGCGCAATTAGTATCTGATAAAGTATTTATGTACAAACCTTCTAGAAGTGGTAGAGGGGTAGAAATTTTAGGGGAAAAGGAAATTTTAGAAAAATGGGATATTGAACGCGTAGACCAAGTAATTGATATCCTAGGATTACAAGGAGATAGTGTAGATAATATTCCTGGTATCCCCGGTATTGGTGCAAAGACTGCTGTGAAGTTGTTAAAGCAGTTTGGAAGTATGGAAGGCTTGTTAGAAAACACCGACCAACTGAAGGGCAAGCAAAAAGAAAAAGTGGAAGCTTTTGCAGAACAAGGTCGATTATCAAAAGTATTAGCAACAATCGATATTAATGTGCCTGTCAAATTCGATGCAAAAACATATGTCATTGAGCCAATGGATAAAGACCGATTAGCGAAGGTCTTTAAAGAATTGGAATTCAGAACATTGGCGAAATCTATTTTAGGAATAGCTGATGAAGTCCCTGTCCATGCAGGACAGCAGGGTAGTTTATTTCCTACTTCTGGCGGAACGAGTGCTGCGCCAACTCCTAGGAAATTTGCACCACCAGCTCATTCTATTGCAGACAAGAACATCAGTAACACCGAACACAAATACGAATTATTAGATACGCCAACGAAAAGAAAAGAGCTAATCAAATTATTAAAAAAACAAAAAGCTTTTTCTTTCGATACAGAGACGACTAGCATTGAACCGACAAAAGCGGAACTCGTAGGGCTGTCTTTTTCTGTGACCCCTCACGAAGCATATTATATTCCTACTCCCGCCGACCAAGAAGAAACGAAAGCCATTGTCCATGAATTCAGAGAGGTTTTGGAAAGCGATAAATATGTAAAGATTGGACAGAACATTAAGTATGATGCGATCGTCTTACGTCACTATGGTGTAGAGGTAAAAGGTACTTGGTTTGATACTATGTTAGCCCACTATTTATTGGAGCCAGGGATGCGCCATAATATGGATTACTTATCCGAGACTTATTTAAAATACCAACCCATTTCTATTACTTCTCTAATCGGTAAAAAAGGGAAGAATCAATTGACGATGCGGGATGTATCTATTGAAAAGGTCGTTCCATATGCTTGTGAAGATGCGGATATTACTTTACAATTAGCCGATTTTTTACGCCCCAAATTAAAAGAAGAAAACTTAGAAAAGCTCTATAGTGAAATAGAAGAACCACTAATGAAGTCCTTAGTGAATATTGAATACAATGGTATAAATTTAGATGAAGAATATCTAGAAGAATATTCTAAGGTCTTAGAAATAAAGCTACGAGCAACAGAGGAAAAGATTTATGAAAAAGCAGGAATGCGTTTTAATATTTCTTCCCCCAAGCAAGTAGGCGAAGTGCTATTCGATAAAATGGAGATTCCTTATCGTTGGAAAAAAACGAAAACAGGACATTACTCTACAGATGAAACAAAACTCACAGAATTAGCAAAAGAACATGCTTTTGTTAATGAAATATTAGCCTTCCGAAGTTTGGCAAAATTAAAATCTACTTATGTAGATGCTTTGCCTAGATTAGTCAATAAAAAAACGGGTCGACTACACAGTTCATTCAATCAAGCCTTAACTGCCACAGGTCGATTAAGTTCTAATAATCCGAACCTTCAAAATATTCCAATCCGAACAGAAGAAGGTAGAAAGGTAAGAGAAGCGTTCATTCCAAAAAGTAAAGAATACATTTTATTAGCTGCCGATTATTCTCAAATAGAATTACGCTTAATCGCAGAATTAAGTGGTGATGAAGCGATGCTAGGCGCCTTCTTGGCAGGGCATGATATTCACCAAGCGACTGCCGCTAAAGTCTATGGGAAAACTTTAGAAGAAGTAACAAAAGATGAACGTCGAAATGCCAAGACTGTTAACTTTAGTATTATCTATGGAGCAGGAGCCACTAACTTATCTCAACAATTAGATATTCCGAGAAAGGAAGCGAGTGCCTTAATTGCAGAATACTTTAAGCAATATAGTGGCCTAAAAGAATACATGGATAAAACGGTGGAGTCCGCAAGAGAGAAAGGATATGTGACCACATTAATGGGTCGTAAAAGACACCTTAGAGATATTGATTCCAGAAATGGAATGATTAGAAGTCATGCAGAACGAAATGCTGTTAATACGCCTATTCAAGGAACCGCAGCAGACATGATTAAAATTGCGATGATCAATGTTTCGAAATTATTAAAAGAGGGTAATTTCAAAACCAAAATGATTTTGCAAGTGCATGATGAATTGGTATTTGATGCCTATCGTCCTGAATTAGAAGAAGTAAAAGTACTTATTGAAGAGGCTATGAAAAATGCGATTCCTGGTTTGAAAGTACCTATTTTGGTGGGTATGGATACTGGGGAGAATTGGTTAGAGGCGCATTAATTGTTTAGGTTCTTTAACTCCCCTCGGATCAGGGATGTTTGGTTCTATGAAAATCATAAATCATAGTTCATAAATCTTACATCATAAATCTGCTAATTAGTCAAAATCAGACTGATATATGATTTATGATGTAAGATATATGATGTATGATTTGCATACACCGTCCAAATCTTCGTGTGGGTAATGCAAAATTATTCTCACTCCTCCTACACATTAATCGTCCTAAAAGTCAGATTAATTCTCGGTTTATGCACCTTCTTTGTCGGCGGCAAACGATGCAACCAATGTTTTTGAGTAGTCCCCGTCATCACTAACAAACTTCCTTTCTCTAAAAAAATATCAATTTTCTCTTTTGTTGTTTTATGCTTAAATGCAAACTTTCGATCTGCCCCCAAACTCACAGAAGCAATTGCCCCATTCTTTTTTAATTCCTTTTCTCCATCACTATGCCAGCCCATACCTTCCGATCCATTGTGGTATAGATTGAGCAAGCACGAATTAAAAGTATCGCCTGCTTTTTCTTCCACTATTGCTTTTAGTTCCAATAAATCTTCCGTCCAAGGCAAGGCTAACTTCGTTGTCTTAGAATAAGTATACGTAAATGGACGATCTCCATACCAAGCTACTTTTCGTTTGACAATAATTCGTTTCCCAAACATCATCGCTTCATCATGTTTCCATTCGATGTTTTGTAATAGCTGATCGAAATAATAGATCGCTTTTTGATTATTCATGATTTGTCCGTGATAATACACCTCTCCTTCATGGGGTAGCAAATTAGCAGCAGGATTTGTATTGAATAAGTCCATTATTATAAAATTTGATAGCTATTTCGAGCGTTAACCTAATTTAACAATTTAACATTTTTCCTCTTAACAATAGTTAAAGCCCTTGATAATCAATAGCTTTAAGTATTTTATTTTAACACTTTCTTTTTAACAAGCGTATTCTTGGTTAAACAAACTCTAAAGCGCTTCTTTTATTTTTTACAAGCACCTTATCGCCCTACCTTTACCATAGGCTTATCTTAAAGGTTAACCAAAAACTTACCTTCTACTCAATATTTCTAATAAAGGAATTACTTAAAAATACAGCAATGACCAGGTGATTGCCTGTACCTAATAATAACTTATTCATACTAAGTAATTATCTAGCTCTTACACTAATTGGTACGGCAATCGCTTTTTTTTAGAAGTCAGAGGACTTTTTTTAGAAGTCAGATGTCAGATCGCTTCGCTGTCAGAGGTCAGACTTATGACCTTGACATTGCTCGTCTCTGAAAGCAAAGTTATCTGACAACAAAGTGTCCTTTTCTCTAATACATCACGTTGTCAACATCATAAGTCTCTGCTCTCTCAGCCGTAGGCGATCTGACAGCGCAGCGGTCTGACAACGAAGTGGTCTACTTATTCTTCTTAGGTACTGGATCATAACTATCCGAGGTATTCCAAGGATGACAACGAAATATTCTTTTCAATCCCATCCAGATGCCTCTAAACACCCCCCACTCTTCAATAGAACCGATCATATAGTGCGAACAGGTGGGGGTATACCGACAATTTGAGCCCAACAAGGGAGAAATCATTATTTGGTAGAGTCGAACAGGAAGAATAAATAGTTTTTTTAACATCTTTGATAGATTTGTAGGATCTTATCTTACAAATTTAATCAAATTTATATCCATGTATAGGCTAAAAGAACTTTGCGTCCCCACATCTTTGCCTCTGCATCAATTTCCAGTATCTTTGTAAGGATGGTAACAGAAACGACAAAAAAGGATATTCGCATATTAGATAAGGCCACCTTATTAGATTGGTTCTTAACAAATGGCGAGAAAAAATTTCGAGCTAACCAAGTCTTTGAATGGTTGTGGCAAAAAGGAGCGCATTCCTTTTCTGAAATGACTAATCTTTCTAAAGATTTGCGTAGCAAATTAGAAGACACTTTCGTTATTAATGGAATCGTAGAAGATCAAGTACAACGAAGTGCAGATGGGACCATTAAGACTAGGTTTAGACTTCATGATGGACACTTCATTGAATCTGTGTTGATACCTGTTGCAAAGGATAAACGATTTACCGTTTGTGTATCTTCTCAAGTAGGCTGTAGTTTGGCTTGCAAATTTTGCGCTACTGGCAAAATGAAGCGCATACGTAATTTAGATGCAGCAGAAATTTACGATCAAGTAGTGATGGTGAATAAGCAGACAATGGAGACCTTTGGTTTGCCCTTAACCAATATCGTTTACATGGGTATGGGAGAGCCATTGTTAGCCTATAAAAGTGTGTTAGGGAGTATTGCTCATATTACTTCTCCAGAAGGTTTAGGGATGTCGCCAAAACGAATCACTGTTAGTACTGCAGGAATTGCTAAGATGATAAAGAAGCTAGCAGATGATAAAGTGCGTTTCAATTTGGCCATATCTCTACATGCAGCAGATGATACGAAGCGAAATGAAATTATGCCCATCAATGAGCAAAATAATTTGGAGGTCTTAATGGAGGCCTTAATTTATTTTAGTAGAAATACTAAAAATAGAATCAGCTATGAGTACATTACCTTTCAAAACTTTAACGATAGTTTGATCGACGCTGCCAATTTAACGAAACTGTGCAGAGATTTTCCCGTCCAAATAAATATCATTGAATACAACCCAATTGATGGTACCACTTTCGAAAAGTCCGCTGCACATAGAATTGATGACTTTGCCAAATACTTAATTGACGAAGGTGTGATGGTGACGGTGCGACGTAGTCGAGGTAAGGATATTGATGCAGCTTGCGGACAGTTGGCTAATAAGGGCTAATTAATTTCATTTTCATACAAAGTTGAAAGCAATATAAAACCAAACATATGAGTAAATCAAAAAAGGAAAATATTGGAATGTTATCTATAGTTATTGGGTTATTATTTTCAATATTAGGAATGGCCTCTTTTACATTATCTGTTTTAGGTCTTTTACTAACTACTTATGGATTATTTAGCATTTTTATAGCGAAAATAATAATTAAAAAAAGTTAGTCCTTAAAAAAAATCCTTCCGTCTTAAAAATCGATTTATCCTATTTTTCCCGAAAGAATTATCCAAAAACAGATTATACCATGAAGAGAGGACTTCTATTTATCCTACCCCTATTATTGCTCCTGAGTGCTACCCACCCCACACCTAAAGACACCAATCCATCCGCAGAAGCATGGGTAGAAACTACCTTTAACAGCATGACTCCAGACGAACGATTGGGACAATTGTTTGCTATTAGAGCGCATTCGGATAAAGGAGCAGAGCATATTAAAAGTGTAGAAGATCAAATAAAAAAATACCATGTTGGCGGACTCTGTTTTTTTCAAGGCACACCAGAGAAGCAGGCAGAATTAACGAATAAATATCAGGCTTTATCAAAAACACCTCTAATGATCTCCATGGATGCGGAATGGGGACTAGGGATGCGGATGAAAAAATCAACGATCAGTTTTCCAAAGCAATTAATGTTGGGAGCTATACAAGATAATCGATTGATTTATAAAATGGGCCAAGAAGTTGCTGCGCACTGCAAAAGACTGGGCGTACATGTGAATTTTGCGCCTGTCGCTGATATTAATAACAACCCAAAAAATCCTGTTATCAATACCCGTTCTTTTGGAGAAGATCGCCATAATGTGTCGATCAAAAGTTATATGTATATGCGAGGGATGCAGGATCATGGCGTAATGGCTTGCGCTAAACACTTTCCTGGACACGGAGATACGGATGTTGATTCTCATCACGATTTACCTGTTATTACGCATGGTTTAAATCGTTTAGATAGCATTGAATTATATCCATTTCAAGTACTGGCTAGCCAAGGAATTGGTAGCTTTATGGTTGCCCATTTAAATGTACCCAATTTAGATAGTACAGAGAATCGCCCTACCTCTCTATCTCCAAAGGTAGTTACTGATTTATTGAAAAATGAGATGGAATTTCAAGGTTTAATTTTTACGGATGGCTTGGAAATGAAAGGCGTTACTAAACATTTTAAACCAGGGGTGGTCGAAGCAGAAGCTTTATTGGCAGGGAATGATATCTTGTTATTACCAGATAACATTAGCGCCTCTGTGAAAGCAATCAAGGAGTATATAGCAGCTGGTAAATTGGATGTCAATGAATTAAATGAACGAGTTAAAAAAATATTGCTTGCCAAGTATACCTACAACTTACACAATGCTCCAGCTATTGAGCTTAATAATATTAGAAAAGATTTAAACAGTCCCCAATCAAAAATATTAAAAAAACAACTGATTCAAAACGCCTTAACCTTAGTAACAAATAAAGATAAATTAATCCCTTTAAAAGACTTAGACCAAACTAGAATCGCCACCTTAAGTATAGGCGCAAAATACAGTACCGTTTTCCAAAACACATTGGATCAATACGGGCCAATGAGACACTTTCAAACACCTAAGAATATTCCAGAAAGTAATTTCCAAGGATTACTTTCTCAGTTATCCGATCACGATGTAGTGTTGATTGGCTTACACGACATGAGTAGTTACGCTAGCAAAAAATTTGGTGTCACAGCAAGTACAAGAACGTTTTTAAAAGCTCTATCTAGTAAAACCAAAGTAGTGCTAACCGTATTCGGAAGTCCTTACTCCATAAAATATTTTGATGATATGGATTGGGTATTGACTGCTTACGACGAGGATAAAATGACCGAAGAAATAGCAGCACAGGCATTAATGGGCGTATTTGGTATTAATGGTAGATTACCTGTTACTGCTTCTGCAAAGGCTTCTTATAATAAGGGAGTGATAACAGCACCACTCAATAGAATGTCCTACGATTCTCCTGAAAGCGTAGGCTTAAACGAGGAAATATTAAATAATGGAATTGATCGCTTAATGGAACGAGTCGTTGATACCTTAGCATCGCCTGGTGGGGTGGTCTTAGTTGCAAAAGATGGCAAGATCGTTTTCAATAAGGCATATGGTCATCATACCTATAGTAAAAGTAGAAAAGTAAACACATCAGATATTTATGATTTAGCATCTATTACTAAAATAGCGGCTAGCACTATTTCTATGATGAAGCTTTATGATGAAGGGCAAATAAATATTGATAGTCCTTTCAGCGATTACCTGCCAGAACTAAAAAATACTAATAAATCAAACATCTTGATTAAAGATGTGATGGCCCATGTAGCAGGTTTAAAATCATGGATTCCTTTTTATAAAGAAACAATTGATCAAAGAAAACGACCTTTATCGGAATTCTATCAAGCTACACCTGGTTCTGGTTTTGAGAATCAAGTAGTAGATAATTTATACCTGCGTTCTGATTTTGAAGAAGAAATATGGAAACAAATCTACGAGGCACCAATGAATACGCCTGGAAGATATGTTTATAGTGATTTAGGGTTTTACTTAATTGCCAAATTAGTACATCGTATCTCAGGCGTACCAATTAATGAATATGTACAAACGCAATTTTATAGGCCATTAGGTTTAACCTCCATGACTTATAATCCTTTAAATAAATTTCCTAAGAGTCGCATCATCCCTTCGGAGGACGATAAGTATTGGCGACAACAAAAAGTACATGGCTATGTTCATGATATGGGTGCTGCCATGCTAAAAGGAGTAAGTGGACATGCTGGTTTGTTCTCCAACGCAAAAGATTTAGCGGTTATCATGCAATTACTCTTGAATCAAGGATATTACGGTGGTAAACAATATTTTTCACCAGAAACAGTTAAAACTTTTACACAGAGACATCCTTCCTCTACTCGACGGGGAATTGGTTTTGATCTTTTTGAGACTAATCCACAAAGAGATCCTAATTTCTCCAGAAAAGCATCCTGGAACACCTTTGGCCATCTAGGTTTCACAGGTACTTGTACTTGGGCAGATCCAGATCAAAACTTGATTTATATCTTCCTTTCTAATAGAACTTATCCGAAAATGTCGAATAAGAAGTTATATTCGGGTGATTTTAGACCGAAAGTGCAAGATGTGGTTTATGATGCTTTGATGAAATAGATAGCTGTCAGATGTCAGACCGCTGCGCTGTCAGATTGCCTACGGCGGTCAGAAGCATCACGTTGTCAACATCTTCGAGTCTGACACCTGACAGTCCTAGAAAAGATAGAGTATTTAAAAGTAAAGGGTAAAATTGCGTTGGTTTTAGCCTTGAAAAGGCTTAAAAGTACCGCAGCTCATTTACACTTTCTTGAACACCCTATCCTAAAGAGGACGATCTGACTTCTGACTTCTCAAAAAAAAAGATTAATCAATATAAAATGGCAAAAGCTAGAAAAATAGAAACAAGGGAAATACTCAATAAGAAAGCGCAATTCGAATACTTCTTCGTCTCTACCTTTGAGGCGGGTGTTATGCTGGTAGGTACCGAAGTCAAGTCTATTCGCATAGGCGGGAGTGTCAATTTGAAAGACTGTTACTGCTTATTTATAAAAGACGAACTATATGTAAGGAGTCTGCATATTTCTCCCTATAGACATGGCACTCGTAATAACCATCTAGATCGAAGAGACCGAAAAATATTAATGAAAAAGCAAGAGCTGAAGAAATTACAGCGAAAAGTAAAAGAGAAAGGAGCTTCTATTATTCCTTTTAGATTGTACTTTACAGATAGAGGTTTTGTCAAATTAGAAATTGCTTTAACGAAAGGTAAAAAATCATACGACAAGAGACATTCTATCAAAGAGCGAGAAAATAAGCGAAATTTAAATAGACTGAATAAAATGAAATTGTAAAGGGAAGGAGGAAATGTAAGAATCAAAATAATGCCTGACTTTAATAATCAAAACATACTACAACACATAGCCGCTGGCAATGAAAAAGCAATCGATTGGCTTTTTCGTCAGTACTATGCAACGATGTGTCAGGCGGCTTATAAAATATTACCCGATGAGCATATTATTGAAGACCTTGTCCAGGATGTATTTTATGAAATTTGGAAGAAAAGAAAAACACTAAAAATCAAGCACTCTATTGTTGCCTACTTACGAAAAGCAACTAGAAATAAAACATTAAACTACATTCGGGATCAAAAAATTGATCTACGTAATGCCCCACCTAAAGAAGATTTAAAAAGTAAAAACACTTCTACTATACAGACTTTAATGGCAGATGATTTACAAGTAGAAATCGATCAAGCTATTGATAGTCTTCCACACAGATGCCGTTTGGTTTTTATCTTAAACCGTTTTGAAGAACTGTCTTATAAAGAGATTGCGGAACAATTAGATATTTCCGTGAAGACAGTGGAAAATCAGATAGGTAAAGCTTTGAAATCTTTGAGAAATTCGTTAGGAAGGATTCGTTAGAAGCGCATTTTTCGTTACCTGATTAATTGTATAGAGTGTCAACTAATAAGTTCGTTATTATCCACTGCTAAAAAAAATCCGTTGCTAGATGTACTTAGCAACGGATTTTTTAGCAACGGATTTTAGACAAATTAGCAAAATAAACTATGTCAGTATTTGAGAAATTATTTAGGAATGAGTAGTTAGAATGTGTATTCATTATTCGAACTTATTTTCACTATCTAATTATTTCTATAACGTGTCAAATAATAAGGCCATAATTATCCACTGCTAAAAAAAATCCGTTGCTAAATGTACTTAGCAACGGATTTTTTTTTGCAACAGATTTTAGACAAAAATAAAAATAAACTATATCAGCCTTTTAACTGACTAGCTAAGTAACATCAAAAACAAAGTAGACCATTATGAGGCTACCCGTCTAACATTGTTCCTTACAATTAAGAAGTTACGGAGCTATTG
>JALZWC010000450.1 GCA_023300255.1 Saprospiraceae bacterium
GGTTGACATTGCCACAAAGACACGAAGACACAAAGCGAGTTATACTTGATGTTCTTCGTATCTTAGAGGTAAGAAGTGTCAACTACATTTGTGATTTGGATAAACTTGCCGAAAATTGCTAAATTGTTACTAATTCTAGTAATTCTTGTGTGTAGTGAAGGAGATTAAAGATATAGATTTATTCTAAAAAATTCAAAATGGCTGATCATTTAACAGTACAAGACCTTTCCATTCAATTTGATACTCCTTTGGGGCAACAACATGCGGTAAAGAATATATCTTTTTCTTTAAAAAAAGGAGAGACTTTAGGGATTGTTGGAGAATCTGGTTCTGGAAAGAGTGTGACAGCTCTAGCTATGCTACAATTATTGTCTGATAAAGTATTGATTAATGGCGTAGTACAATCAACAAGTAATCGTAATTTATTGACAATATCTGCCTCGGAACTTCAAGAAATAAGAGGGAAAGAAATTGCGATGATTTTTCAAGAACCTATGACTTCTTTGAACCCAATTATGTCCTGTGGAGCTCAAATAACAGAAGCCATTCAGCAGCACCAGAAAGTTTCATCGACAGTCGCTAAAGAACAAGTGCTGGAATTGTTACGACAAGTACAGCTTGAGGAGGTAGAAAGAATTTTTGAAGCTTACCCGCACCAATTATCTGGAGGTCAAAAGCAGCGTATTATGATTGCGATGGCATTATCTGCAAGGCCATCTATTCTGATAGCAGATGAACCCACTACGGCATTGGATGTAACGGTTCAAAAAGATATTTTAAGTTTATTGAATCAGCTAAAGGCACAATATCAATTTTCCATTATTTTTATTTCTCATGATCTTGGGGTTATTAAGCAAATGGCAGATAGGGTGCTAGTCATGCGTGCTGGACATATTGTAGAGAAAGGAACAGTTGCCGAAATTTTTAATAATCCTCAACATATTTATACGAAAGGATTATTAGCTTGTAGACCAGCGCAACATTTTGATTTGTCAAAATTACCAACCCTTGATACCATTGAGAACGAGCAGATCATTACACTAAAAGATACTGTTGCAAGAAAACAACAATTGGCGCAGCAACCCATCTTACTTAAAGTAGATAACTTATCCACTTGGTATCCAGCAAAAAAGAATTTCTTTGGTAAAACGACTTCCTATGTCAAAGCGGTGAATCAAGTTAGCTTTGAAATAGTCAAAGGTGAAACCTTTGGTTTAGTAGGTAGTTCTGGTTGTGGGAAATCTACCTTAGGTAGAACTCTTTTAGGATTGGAAGAATCACAAGCTGGAAGTTTTTGGTATCAAGAGAAAGATCTAATGACCTTATCTGAAACAGAGTGGCGAACTTGGAGAAAGCGACTGCAAATTATTTTTCAAGACCCTTATAGTTCTTTGAATCCAGTACAACCAATAGGGGATGCTATCATGGAACCTATGAAAGTACATGGGCTTTGGAAGAATGATTTGGCCCGTAAGAATAAAGCGATTGATTTATTAGAAACGGTAGGTTTGGAAGCGGATCATTTTTTGCGATTTCCACATGAATTTTCAGGTGGACAGCGACAACGAATTTGTATTGCAAGAGCTTTGGCCTTAGAGCCAGAATTTATTATTTGTGATGAATGTGTTTCTGCTTTAGATGTATCGGTACAAGCTCAGATTATTAACTTGTTGATAGATTTAAGAACGAAGTTTGATTTGACCTACATCTTTATCTCTCATGATCTATCGGTTGTTCGATTTATTAGTGATCGAATTATGGTGATGCGATCTGGGAAGGTAGTGGAGATAGGAGATGCAACTCAGATATATGATAAACCTAAATCTATTTATACTAGAGAGTTGATAGATGCTATTCCTTTTTAGATTTAAGAGTAGAGACAGTTTTCGTTTGAAAATAACGAATTTCCCTTGTTTAACGAAAGAAATACGTCTCTAATCCCTGTTCTAATAATGTCCAAGAGTGTAAATTATACACGACCTAGAGCATATCTAATAAAGTAACCTTTTCCATCTGCGTGAACCTCGAAGAGGTTTCCGTGCCTGCTTGGCGATACGACAAGTTGAATTATGTCTAGTTTGAATTAGGATTTTAAACAGGTAGATTATTTCTTATTACTCCTCCTCCAAAACAATCACTTCCTCATCTACCACTTCTGCATCAGAAATAAATGCCAAGCCTAAGAAGGTCAAAAATCCATTCAAAATCAATAACTCGAAACTAAACTTATAACCAAAGAGCAGTACTTCAGAATAGGCATTAATCACATAAGTCAAAATAGGTGCAGCAATACAGATATAAGGAACTAAACGATCATTGACTCTTCTCTTTGTAAAAAATCCAAAAGTATATAATCCTAGTAAAGGGCCATAGGTATAACTAGCTACTGTGAAAATAGCGGCAATAACTGCATCGTTATTAATGAACCAGAATAGGAGGATAACAAAAAATAACAGGATAGAAAACCCAATATGTACTTTTAAACGAGTCTTTTTCTTTTCGTCTTCTGATGCTTCTTTCTTTTCAAAATCTAGAAAATCTATACAAAAAGAAGTAGTGAGTGCAGTTAGTGCAGAATCCGCGCTTGAATAGGCTGCAGCAATTAAGCCTAATAAAAACATGATACCTATATAAGGGGACAAATGATTTAAAGCTATAGTTGGGTATAATAAATCTGTTCGTTCCGGTATCGTGATTCCTACTTGGTTGGCGTAGATGAATAATAAAGCGCCAAGTGATAAAAACAGTAATTTGGCAATGACTAGGGCAATACTGAACCAAAACATATTTTTTTGAGCATCACCGATCGTTTTACAGCTCAAATTCTTCTGCATCATATCTTGATCCAAGCCAGTCATTACAATAGCAATAGAGGCACCTGCTAGAAATTGCTTAATAAAGTTTTTAGGATCTCCCCAACCGCCTTCAAAAAAGAAGGTTTGAGAATAGGGACTATCTGCTACCGTTTGCACTAATCCCCCAAAAGATAAATCCATTTTTTGTCCGATGGCAATAACTGTTAGGATCACGGCGGATAGCATACAAAAGGTTTGCAAGGCATCTGTCCAAACAATCGTTTTAATCCCTCCTTGAAAAGTGTATATCCAAATTAGTAAAATCGTTATTAGTACCGTTGCCCAAAATGGCATACCAAAAGATTCCATCACAAACTGCTGTAATACAATAGCGACTAGATACAATCGAAAAGAAGCACCTATGGTTCTCGATAGTATAAAAAATCCAGCACCTGTTTTGTAGGAAGCATTGCCAAATCGTTGATCTAGATAGGTATAGATAGAGGTAAGACCCAGCTTATAGTACATAGGCATAAGCACCGTCGCTATCACAAAGTATCCTAGCAAATAGCCGAGAACCATTTGCATATAAGAAAATTGCTTAGCTTCGACCCATCCTGGAACAGAAATAAAGGTCACACCAGAGAGGGTAGCGCCCACCATTCCAAAAGCCACTAAGTACCAAGGCGATTGGCGACCGGCTAAAAAGAAGTCGGTATTATCAGAATTTTTACCTGTAACATAGGAGACTAGCATTAGCACCATAAAATATGCTGCAATGATGCCCACAATGATTGTAGGGGTTAGTTGATTTATCATTCTCAGTATCCCTTATTATATAGGGAATTTAATAGCTGTATAGATTTCTCAATAGAGTTTAGAATCCTTTCTAGGTATATTTTAAAATAAATTAATATAATCTAGTTGGGAGGTCAAATCTACAAAATATCTTCTATTTGTAATAATTTGATCTATAGATATATTAATTTGGAGGTAAGTATAGTCTAGAAGTTAGTAATAGTTTGTTTATAACAATTAAATTACGTGATTTAGTGCAGAGATGGTTAACTGTAAACCCCATTAAATGAATAAAAGGCAAATATTCTTATTTACAATTTCCCTCTTATTGATAGTCAGTTTTTGCCGATATTTTGACAACGAATCTGGAGGTGTCTATGATAATCCAAACCTATCAATGTATATATGGGCAATCTCCCCCTTATTTATGACCTTAAGTAGTCGGCCAAAAATAACCTAACATTAAAATGGCTTCTTTTTCCGCTATTTGTCTTTAAAAAAATCTTACGTAGCTAGGCTATGTGCGACTTTT
>JALZWC010000451.1 GCA_023300255.1 Saprospiraceae bacterium
ATGGAGGAAGAAGAAATGGAGGAAATGGAGGAGGAAATGGAAGAAGAAGAGATGGAAGAAATGGAAGAAGAGATGGAAGAAATGGAGGAAGAGATGGAAGAGATGGAGGAGGAAGAAGATCCGAATTCTACAGATCCTAATGATGAAAACGCAACTCCTGCAAGTGACCAAGGAACGGTCTGTAATTCAGATCCAACAGGAACAATGAGTATTAGTTTAAATCCAAGTCAAACAGGTACACCACCCTATCAATTAGTTTGGACAAATAATACAACACAAGCCAAAGATAGCACAACTATAGATGAAGTCTTTGCAAATTATATTATTGAAAATCTCGGTCCAGGAAATTATATAACCGTAGTAACAGATGCTAATGGAAGTTCTTTTTCTGTAGAAGGCGACATCGCAGATAACACTTATTTATTAAATCCTGTATTGGCAATTACGGATGCTTCTTGTGGCGAAACTAACGGGAGAATAACAATCAACTATCCTGATGGTTTTACAGGCAATTTATCCTATGAATGGAGTAATGGTATGAATACACAAGCGATAGATGCTTTAGAAGCAGATTCTTATAGCGTAACGGTGACGGATAACAATGGATGTACTTCCATTAAAGAAGCACTAATTATTTCCGATGAAGGAATTAATGCAAGCATTACGCCTACCGATATCAGTTGCAAAGGTACAAACGATGGTCGTTTAAGTATTAGCACCTTAGCCAATCCAGAAAACTATTCCTACCAATGGGAAGGGAATGGAGTGAATAGTACCGCTAGTAATTTAACGGATTTAGCACCTGGCGAATACAAAGTAACAGTCTCAGATCCAAATGGAGCTTGTGATCTAACTCAAACAGTATTTATTACAGAGCCAGAAGAAATGGTAGTCAATGCTGCTGTCGAGGCAACAGAATTATGCGATCTTACAGAGGAAGGAACCATTCAAATTCAAGAAGTAGCCAATGGACAAGGAGCAATACAATTCTCTATAGATGGAGGAGCATTCAGTCAAGAAAGACAATTCAAAGTTCCTACAGGTGATAGCTATACAATAACAGCTTCAGATGAAAACGGATGTACTGCAAGTACAATCGTAGAAGTCTTAGAAGGTTCTGGTCTTTCTCTTAATCTACCAGAAAAAACTATTTTAGAATTAGGCGATGAAATGGAATTAGATGCAGATTATAGCGCCACCTCTAATGTAAATTTTCAATGGGAAGAGGATGCAAGTCTTAGTTGTACCGATTGTCCCAACCCTACTATTAATCCTACGCAAACCACTACTTACACACTTATAATAAGCGATGATACTGGTTGCTCGAAAGAAGCAACCGTCATCGTTTTTTTATCGAAGACCGACAAAATTTATGTACCGAATGCATTCAGTCCAAATAATGATGGGATTAATGATTCCTTCAAAATATTTACAGGTTCTAATGTCGCTTCTGTAAATTCTCTTCAAATATTCAATCGTTGGGGAAATCAAGTATTCCAGAATCAAAACAGTGCTTCTATAACAGATATTGGCTGGAATGGTCAATATAATGGAAAACTTGCTAGCTCAGGCGTCTATGTCTTCTTTGCAGATGTTACCTTAATAGATGGTACTTCTGAAATAATTTCTGGAGATATTAATTTAATGAGATAAATTGGTCAGATCGCTGCGCTGTCAGATCGCTGCGCTGTCAGATCGCTGCGCTGCCAGATCGCTGCGCTGCCAGATCGCTACGCTGTCAGATCGCTACGCTGCCAGATCGCTGCGCTGCCAGATCGCTGCGCTGTCAGAATCTAGTAGTCAACATCATAAGTCTGACCTCTGACAGTTCCGTTAGCGCAAGCTAACCAGAACGATCTGACCTCTGACTTCTACTTAAAGTTGTTAAAAAACAATAAAAGATATAATCTTTATAAGGATAGGGCGTTTATAAATTAAACGCCCTATCCTATGAAAAATCGACTATTATTATTCTTATTTCTCCTACCCGCTCTCCAAATAACAGCCCAACACTTTATTGGCTTCAAAGCAGGAGTCAGCTATTCTAATACTTACCTCTCTTTCAATTTAACAACCGAAGATCTTATACAACGGGGATACCTCCCTGGATTACAACTAGGTATTCCATTCGAACTAAAAATAAACGACTTACTTACTATTCAACCAGAAATTATAATCGCAACAGAAGGTTCCTTCCTTAATGTATACCGCATGGAGGAACAACGTATCTATAATAATACCTTGTTGTATATTAAATTACCACTATTAGCTAAAACCACTTTGTGGAAAGAGAAAAATTACCAAGTGCATGCTTTAATAGGATTAACGCCAGCTTATGCGATCGACGTCAAATCTATTTCTTATCCTCATGAATTAGGGAGGGTTCGAGAAGAACCTATTTCTTTTGAAACAGCACATATAAAACATTTTGACCTAGCTGTAAGTGCAGGACTAGATATTGAAAAGACGATTGCTAAAGGAATAAAAATGGTATTGGAAACAAGATATAACTTAGGTTTGTACAATATTGAAGAGATAGCAGAACGGACTTCTTTTACGGAAAGTTTTTACTTAACAATAGGACTTTTGATGCCAATTAAAGAGAAGAAGATAAAAAAGGAGTCAATTTAGCAAAACATATTGAATTGCATCACCTTTTTTTGTATCTTTGCACTCGATTTTTTAAAGAGCGTAAATTCACTAATTTAACACTTAAATAAATCATTGGTAATCAAAGAATTATCATACGGCTCCGTAGCTTAACTGGATAGAGTCCCTGACTACGAATCAGGAGGTTACAGGTTCGAGTCCTGTCGGAGTCACTAAATATATGGTCTTTAGTAATTAGTCTTTGAGCTTTGTTGTGTATTTTTTCTAAAATACAATGATTTTTCAAAGGCTGAAGACCAATTCACCAAAGACTAAAATATAACGTTATGTCTAAAGTTTGTCAATTAACAGGAAAGCGTCCAATTTCGGGAAACAATGTTTCTTTCTCTAATAGAAAGACGAAGCGTCGTTTCATGCCGAATCTTCACAAGAAGAGATACTTCATTCCTGAGTTAGATAAGTGGGTAACCATTAAATTATCTACTAGCGCAATGCGTACAATCAACAAGTTAGGAATATACGAGTATTTGCAAAAGTTAGAAAAAAAAGGTGTAAATACTGGTATTAAATTAAGCTAAATAATAATTGCTAAAAATATTGATTGATTGTTATTGAATACATCAAACAATTAAACCCATATAAAAATGGCAAAGAAGTCAAAAGGAAATAGAATTCAGGTAATTTTAGAATGTACAGAGCATAAAGCATCTGGTATGCCTGGTACTTCTAGATATATTACTCAAAAGAACAGAAAGAATACTCCAGATAGAATGGAGTTAAAGAAGTATAATAATATCTTAAAGAAAGTTACATTACACAGAGAAATCAAGTAAGATATAGGGTCAATTTTTCACAAAATTCTCCTTACAAAAAATAGCATTTAACCCCAATTCATTATAACTTGGGTTAATAATATCTAATTAAAGAAATACTAAAATCTATTATTTGCCATGGCTAAAGTTTCGAAAAACTCACGGGTAGGACAAAGAGCAGCGAACGCTGGATCTGGTCGGGATTTTGTGAAGGTTGTGAAAAGCATCAAAGATCCTAAAACAGGTAAATATACCTATAAGGAATTGATGATCCATAAAGATAAAGTAAAAGAATTCTTTGCTGACAAGAAGTAATTCTTACAGCAACTTTCATTTTACATACTCGAAGAGGCTTTCTTTTTAACAAAGGGAAGCCTCTTTGTATTTAAAAGACTAATTTTGAAGTTAGATGGAGCACTGAGACGTAGTTACTCCCAACATATAAGCATTAAAATCAAAGTCAATGAACTTTTTTAAAAGACTATTTTCTAAGAACAAAGGCGAAGACGTTGAACAAAAAGTAGCGGCTGAACAAAAGGCAGCAGCGGAGCAAAAAGCAGCAACGGAACAAAAGGCAGCAGCAGAGCAAAAAGCAGCAGCGGAGCAAAAAGCAGCAGCAGAACAAAAAGCAGCAGCAGAACAAAAAGCAGCAACGGAACAAAAGGCAGCAGCAGAGCAAAAAGCAGCAGCAGAACAAAAGGCAGCAGCGGAGCAAAAAGCAGCAGCAGAACAAAAGGCAGCAGCAGAACAAAAAGCAGCGACAGAACAAAAAGCAGCAGCAGAACAAAAAGCAGCAGCAGAACAAAAAGCAGTAGCAGAACAAAAGGCAGCGACAGAACAAAAAGCAGCAGCAGAACAAAAAGCAGCAGCAGAACAAAAAGCAGCAGCAGAACAAAAAGCAGCAGCAGAGCAAAAAGCAGCGACAGAACAAAAGGCAGCAGCAGAGCAAAAAGCAGCAGCAGAACAAAAGGCAGCGACAGAACAAAAAGCAGCAGCTGAGCAAAAAGTAACAGCGGAACAAAAAGCAGCAGCTGAGCAAAAAGAATTCAAGAAGAGTAATACTAAAGAAAAAAAGGCCGCACGACTAGACAAAAGTTTAAAGAAGACAAAAACTGGTTTCTTCTCTAGATTATCTAAAGCAATTGCTGGTAAATCAAAAGTAGATGTCGAAATATTAGACGAATTAGAAGGTGTTTTAATTTCTTCAGATGTTGGATTAGAAACAACCGTAAAAATAATCGAGCGACTAGAAGCAAAGGTCGCAGAAGATAAGTACATTAATACAAGTGAACTGAATCAAATTCTTAGAAATGAAATCGTGGATTTATTGTCTGAGAATAACACGGAAGATGTTGCAGATTTTATTCCTCCCGGTGGAGATGTTCATCCAAGTATTATTTTAGTTGTAGGGGTCAATGGTGTCGGTAAAACTACTACTATTGGTAAAATAGCCTATCAATATAAAATGAGAGGTAAACGGGTAGTACTTGGTGCCGGAGATACTTTTAGAGCTGCTGCCGTGGATCAACTTAAGATATGGTCTGAGAGAGTTGGATGTGATTTTTATAGTAAAGGAATGAATACAGATCCTGCCGCAGTTGCTTTTGAAACCGTCAACTATGCAATTAATTATGGCTGCGATGTTGCTATCATTGATACCGCAGGAAGACTCCATACTAAAATTAATTTGATGAGGGAGTTAACTAAAATAAAAAATTCCATTAGCAAACGCTATCCTAATGCACCGCATGAAGTACTGTTAGTTTTAGATGCAACTACTGGACAAAATGCAATAGAACAAGCTACTCATTTTACAAATGCTACGGATGTAACTGCATTAGCATTAACTAAGCTCGATGGCACCGCTAAAGGAGGGGTAGCTATTGGTATTAGTGATCAATTTAAGGTACCTATTAAGTATCTGGGTATTGGCGAAAGTATTGACATGCTACAAGTATTTAATAAACGACAATTCGTAGATTCGCTATTCAAAGAAAGTGAACAGTTTTCTAAATAAGTAAGTAAGAAGTAATAGGTAATAGGTAAGAAGTAATAGGTAACAGATAAGAAGTAATAAGGACCTATTACCTATTACTTCTTACCTATTACTTCTTACCTATTACTTCTTACCTATTACTTCTTACCTATTACTTCTTACCTATTACTTCTTACCTATTACTTCTTACCTATT
>JALZWC010000452.1 GCA_023300255.1 Saprospiraceae bacterium
AAAAGAGTCCGTAGCCCTGCTATGCACTAGTTTTTTGGCTTCCTAAGACAGAAAAATGACTAAGCCAACTTGTAACATTTATTATCTCCTCATTCCTTATCGCAATAAAGTAATATCTCCTCGATATAATAAAGTCGTATTATCCACAAAGGTGACGGATACAATATATACATAAACACCCTGCGCTAATTTCTGCCCTTCTAACTGACCATTCCATACAGGAATACCAGAAGGACTAGGGTCATTTATTTGACCAATATCTGCGACCATCGTGCCCCATCTATTAAATACTCGAGCGAAGTTGATAGACTGAACACCAAGGCCAGTATAGACTTTAAAACTCTCATTTAAATCAAACCCTCTACTGTTAGGAGCAAAAGCATTCGGAATAAAAACATTTCTGTTTTTATCTACCTCTACCAAAATAGTAGCACTTTCTTCACAGCCATTTTGGTCGACTACTTCAATAGTATAAGGGGTATCATTTAAAGGGTTTACGATACCATTTCTACAGTCGCCTAGTGGGGGACATATTACTGAGGTATCCGTCCACATGACCTCTGCAATAGGTACGTCGAAGTCACTAAATATTTCTGCATTTAATTCTATTTGACCTCCTAGTTGAACTTCCACCACAAAGTTAGTGCCGTCCATTTCTGCTGTTGGAAATTCTATAACAATTTGATCTGGCTCGTCGACTTCAATCACATCATCATACGCACAACCACCAGAATCGAATACGGTTATATCAAGTAGACCACCTCTAACTTGACAACTTGGTTCACTAACATCTTTCTCTGGACAACCATCTACAGAATAAGTGAAATCTCCTCCGTTTCCACCACTAAAAGAGGCAGGATCTAATCGGATAGTTGTGAATTCTCCAAAACACTGTATTGGGTCGAAATCTACCGTATAAGGATTTAAATCTATTGGCTCTGTAATCATACGTTCAACGGTTGCTTCACATCCATTAGCATCAGATACTATTATTTCGTAAGTAATATTAGACTCCAAATCTGTAGCTACTGCTTCTGTAGAAACATTGTTTGTCCACTCATAAGTATAAGGGCCGAGATCATCATTACCACCTGTAGCAATTACGGTAATTTTACCATCGTTATCTCCTGCACATTTTACATCATTTGTATTGTTCGGATCTGTATCAATCACTGCAGCCAATAGTTCAGGTTCGGTAATATTTCTTGTGATAGTACTAGAGAGACAATCATTTTCATCTGAAATAACTAAGGCATAATTTCCTGCGGTTAAACCTGTAATACTCTCTCCTATAAAGTTGTCGCCAGTAGTCTCATGTGTCCACTCAAACATATAGCCTGCTGTGCCTGGCGTCCCTCCTGATGCAGCACTGATTGTACTAATGGCACCATCATCGAAACCAAAACAGGAAACATTATCTATTATTTCATTACTCGGATCATAGCTTATTTCTGCTGGACTATCTATAAATAATTCTGCTGTGGTATTACAGAAACCATCGGATTCTAATACTGCCACTGTTATATTGCCACTACCTAATTGAGTAGCAGTGGATTGACTCACTCTCTCATCTCTTTCATCAATACTCCAAATAAAATCAAACTCTCCTTGCATCCCACCTGCATAGGTGGCAGTAGCTGTAGCACCACCATCAGGTGTTTCAGATAAGGCACAACTTGTCGGTACTGGATTACTAAATACCACTACGATCTCTGGTAATGAGGCCAAAGTAATAGTAGTATCTATATCACAATTATTTAGATCTGTTCCTCTTAATCTATAGTTGCCAGCAGCAGCATCGGTGATAGTGTTATTATTTGTACTAATCTCTTCTCCTTCAAATTCCCAAACAAAATCATATCCCGGTGTACCTCCAGTGACCTCTAGCGAAAATTCCCCATTAGTATCTCCGAAACAAGGTTCTCTGTCGACAACAAAACTATTATAATCAAAAGCTGGTGGAGCAGTTACTTCTGCGCTGTCTATACTGATACAATCATTGTCATCAGAGACGGTTACAAAGTAAGTTCCTACCGCTAAGTTACCTGCAACAGATAAGTTAGAAGCTACATTATTTGGTCCTTCCCAAATGTAGGTATCTGCTACGCGCGCATCTCCTGGCCCTGCCACTACTTGCAAAGAACCTCTACCATCGGCACAGGATATATCATCATTATCAAATGTAACTATTTGTGGTGGAGCTGGGCTGCCTATGATCGTGTCCAATTCTGTTATACATCCCTTGGAGTCAGCTACACTAACGGTAATAGAATCTGCATCCAAACGCATAGCTGTATCATCATTAGAAATACCATTACCTATCTCTGACCATACGTAAGCATAGACTCCATCATTTCCCCCAGTTGCCGCTACTGTTGCGGAGCCATCTGGAATATTTAATTGACATCTTGTAACGTTGGTGATATCTATTGCTAGCATTAAGGAGTCAGGCTCTGTTATCTCAAACGTAGCAGTTCCAAAGCATTGAGCATCAATATCGCTATTCGTAATCATTACTTCATAAGTACCTGGACTAAGATCACTGGCAATACTCTGGGGACCACCAGATTCTACACTCGTTGTATTTGGAGACCAGATATAATTGTAGTTTGCTACACTGACAGATACATTGATAACGGGAGAAATATTGATTGTTCCATTTCCTGCATTAAAGCATTGGACATCTGTTACTATAGAATCAACCGATATTTCTATTGCGCCACTAACTCTACTATCTTCTGTTACCGTACAACCATTTGCATCTGTTACTATAAGGTTATAATCTCCAACATCTAGGTTGGGAATATTAGCACTATTTATTGTTGGATCAATATTCCATTCGTAATTTAGTGTGCCTTCGCCATCAGTACCATCTGTAAGTACTGCTCTTAATGAACCGTCAAATGTTCCAGAACATTGGGCAGGTGTCGATATAATATTGTCAATAATTAATGGTTCAGCATCAGGTAATCTTTCATCATCAATACCTGTACAACCATTAGCGTTTGTAATGGTGACTTCATATTGACCAGCTATAAGACTATCTAAAATTTGGAGCGTATCATTAGAACTTGTAGACCAGGTATAGGTAAATTGGTCAGGGTCACTCGCAGGAGTATTAAAAATGAGCGGTATTGCAGTTAATCTACCAGAGTTTTCTCCAATACAATTTGGAGCCGCTTCTTCAAAATCTACATTTAATACAACCTCTCTGATTCCAATAGGGTCACTAATAGGACTAATTGCTTGAGCAGTATTGCCTTCGTCTATTATAAAATAAGAATAATCACCGACTGCTAGCGCCTCAATAATGGTATCTTGTCCGAAAATAGTAAAACTTTCATCATATCCACTTGTTCCTCTTAAATCTAAATTATAAGGTGCCATTCCACCAACAAAAGAGAAGAATAATTTACCATTGTCTTGTCCTTGGCATGGTGCAGTTATTTCTGGCTGGACAATGATTTCGCCATCGGGAGGACGAGGAGCTACATTGAAATCGTTTGGATCTGTACAAAGTGTAGAAGAAAATGCAATTTCACCATCAAAAGCACCAATTATCTCAAGAGGGGAGAAATTGTCCGGATCATCTGTAATTGTAAAATTAGGATTGCCTTGGGCGTTAGCTATAAAGCAAGCTGTGAATAGGATTGATCCATCGGGTAAAGTAGAACCATTCGTAAAATCATCTGTAATCCAGGCAGCTACTTTAAGTTTACCAGGCTCAGTAGCAGAAATAAAAGAATTATCGAATTTAATAGCATCAGTGATTGTTTGATCAACAGAAGAAGATTCGAATTCTAGAATCATGGGATTCCATTCTAGTGGAATTTCCATGGCCACTATATTGTTAAAATTACTGACTTGAAAATCTAAACAAACCCTATCGCCTTCAATAATGTCGCCAGGGCATGGTAGTTCTAGATTAAGTGCAGCAGTAGGGTCACAAATAGTGACATCTATTGATCTTTCAGTGGTGGTACAAGCTTTATTGTCTCTAATAGAGACAATATATTCTCCTGCTGAAGGTACTGTAAAAATAGCAGTTTCATCGTGTCTAGCAAGCCCTGAAATAGTACCAGTAATTGTATTATCAACTGTATTGACAATCTCAACTGTATAGTTAGAATTCGTGAATTCAGGAAGTCCTCCGGTTATAAGTAACTCTCCTCCACAATCACTCGCACTGACAGTAAAATTAATAGGATTCAAATACACCACAGAAAATGCCTGCGAAGTATCAGAATTTACACAACTATTATCACCATCTTCATAGATGGCTTCATCATTATTATTAAAATTATCATAAGTAATCGGTGTAAACCAGTATTGAACAGGATCACCATTATTAAACAATTGTTGTAGACTTAGTGAGCCAGCATTATTTTCATTTCTAAAGGTAGAGCTACCCGTTGTCTTACCTGCTACAAACACAAGTGGTTTTGTATCGTCAGTCAACGATCTAAGAGTACAAGTATCCCCTAAGATATCCCCCAAGGTTATGCCTGATACTCTAGGCCTACAAACATAAAAAGCATAGCCAACTCCTCTTCGCGTAGGATCTCCTCCTACAAAATTAGCACTCGCCTGATCATGCTGAACAGTAAACTCATCTCCCCAACATAAAAAAATGGGATCTACAGCATTTAATGTTCTAACATCATTACTCTGATTATCTGGGCCAGCACCAGCAAAAGAGATATTACCTGCGTCTTGATCTGCACACATCATGGAACTACGGCTACCACTTGTGGTAGGTGTTACCACAATTTCTCTCGGCGTTTGTGCCCACAATGAACAACTAACAAAAAGAGCGAGTACTAAAGGGACTATGTTCTTAAACATAATAACTACTGTTATTTTTTTGGATGAAATTAGAATTTATATCAAGAAAAATAGGGTAGGATTTGATTCTAAGAAATGATTCTAGGTTTACTAAACTTTAAAAATTTAGTAAACCTGCTTTTGACCTATTCCCTAAGCAAATTTGCTACCGCCTTATTTCCATTTTACTTGGTATAAAATCTATTGGAAACTAATTAATAGTAAATGCTACAACTTGTAACAGTTCTTATTATTATATTCCTTGGGTAAGGATTAGGGAGTAGGAAATAAATAAGATACCCAAAGATGTAGTTTTAGTTTGTTCTTATTCAAGGCGTCAAAAACGGAGTTATGCGGTAGCATAAGGAGTATTTTGGCAACGCGGAAGAAAGACAAAATAAAGCTGCAGAATGGGTAGGTTATATTTTTCCTATTCCCTTAAATTAAACTAATCAGCACTTAGTAAAAGTGTAAAAATAAAATAGATACACTACTGGACATTTTAAAGAACAGAGAAGCGAGAGCAGAGAATAGAGACAGATTTCGTTTAAAAAGGGACGAAATTTCGTTGTCTTCTAATCGAAA
>JALZWC010000453.1 GCA_023300255.1 Saprospiraceae bacterium
TGAAGGATAATTGTTGATACTTTGACTGAATTAAAGTGAAAAATAAGAGCAAAAGAAGCAGCATAAATTACGAAGTTATTTCATACACATTCCTAAGGATCTAAAAGAGCTGAAGCATCTAAGAATCAAAACAAAATTTTAAAACTATATTTATCACATGGAAAAAATTTACAACTCCGAATCAGGTAAGCATAGACGTAATGGTCTTCGTTATAAAGTAGAACCATCAGAAATTAAACAATTTAAGGATTTAGGTTACCTAATTCTCAATGACGTACTCACAGAAGCGGAAATGCAAACACTTGACCCATGGTTTGAGCATTTTATTATGGGAAATGAAAAAGAAAAAATGGCCAAGGATTTTTGCGATATGTCTCAACCTTATGGTACACCATTTGAAGATTTTCGATTAATCAATGCTATGTTGCCAAGTTTTTACCGCAAAGAATTCGCTAATAATATCTTGCAGCAAATCTCTCAGAATATTACGGAGCAATTATATCAAAATAGAAAAGCTGCAATCGATTACGAGCAGTTTTTAGCAAAAAAACCTTCAAAAGAAAAAGCGGAGTTTGCTATTCACCAAGACTTAGGATATTGGCCCAAAACTAAAAACACTTGGACAGCTACTTTTTCATTGGCCATGAATGATGCAGACGTTTTGAATGGTTGCTTGTATCTGATTCCCGGTAGTAATAAAGAACCAGAGCTCAGAACCCATAAACCTAAAGATTATAGCAGTCAACTAGAGGATGGTTCTGTCAATAGAGAAGATTCGCATACTTTAGTCATTGAAGTGCGACCAGATGATAAGCTAAAGTACCTCCCTGTGAAAAGAGGAAGTATCACCATACATGATGAACGGATTGTTCATGGATCGGGAGGAAATCTTTCTAAAGAATGGCGTAAAACCTATATCATTGCTTATAGAGATATAAATACCATAGCAGAGGAAAGAGCTATGGGATTTACGCATTCTCATAATGATAAGGTAAACTGGGACAAGATCATAAATTAAATGTAAAACAAAGTTGGGTAGTGAACGAATTCATCCGATCACTTTGGACCAGCTGGCCGTTAACTCAATATCTTGCTAATTCGTTTTTATAATTCATATACGTATTTATTATTTAGAAACAACTCTATTGATTATGCAAAATTTAGATCTGCCAGATTTTTATAATCTGGCAGATCTTGGTAATTAATTATCAACTTGTTTGGAGTGATTGGATGAAACGTGCAGTTTGCCCCGCCAAGCCTGCTATATAATTTCTAAAAAATCATTGAGCAATCATTAATTGCTTACCAATCACATCATTAACAACTAAATAATAAATACCATTTTGTAAATGTTGTACGTCAAGATTTAGCGTAGTAGCTTTTGCTTTTTGTTGAAGCACCAAGCGACCATATACATCAAATATTTGAATAGCTAATTCTTTAACATTTGGTTGATTTAAAGATACAGAAATTGTTGCTTGAGCAGGATTCGGATTGACCAGCAAATTATTAGCAGTAAAATCTATTTCATTTAAACTAGTAGTGCCCCCATCATTATTAATATTAAAAGTAGGAGTTTTAAATGCAAAAGCACCAGTACCATTTGGGGTGCGAGCATAAGATATATCTGTTTGTTGTTCACCAAAAGTAACTTCGTCTATTACTAAAGTGTCTGCATTAACTAAAAACAGTTCTTCTCCCGAACTAGATAATTTAAAATTGGCGTGTAAACCTTCTTGCATCCCATCTTCATCTGCCCAAACAATTAGATAACCATTTGCAGGAATAGTAGTACCTGCTGGAATATCATATTTATCAAGCTTTTCCACATTATCAGAAAGGAAATAACCTGTTAAATCAATAGCGGTATTTGTTGTATTGTACAATTCTATCCAATCGTCAAATTCTTCATCTTGGTCACTAGCTGTTACATCATTAGAAGCCATAATTTCATTAATGACCACCTCTCCGTCTTGAACTTGGCCTACTTTTACACGGTATACAAATACGTTATGCTCTGCCCCTCTTGGTGCATAGGAAGCCGTGCTATTGGCATCATCTGCTATTGCTTCTACATAATACCGAACATAGGTTCCAGCAGGAAAAGAAGGAATGGTTGCAGTATAAGAACCATTGGCATCAGCGGTCATATCTACTCTGTCAAAGGTACCAATAAGCCCAGTTCCATAATATAATCTAACTTTATTAGGCGTACCTGCAACCGTGCTGGAGATAGCAACAGGTTCGTTGCTAGATGGTCCCTCTGTAAGCGTGCTTACTTCGGTAATAGATAAACCTGCTACATTCATTTCCGCATTACTTAAAAGAAAATCTCGACGTGTCCGAACATGATTTTTTATATTAATAAGTTCTGCTTCAAATTCTTCTGGAGTATAGATTCGTTTAGTATCCAATTGAATAGATTCCCGAATTTGCGCAGCATACCCATCTATTAATTCATCTAAATAACTAGGCGTAAAATGATCTTCTAAAATAACTCTAAAGTGCGCCAAATATCGTTGTCTTAAATCAGGACTAGCCATTAAGCGATTCATTAAAGGGAAATCTATATTATCTGCTCTATGAAAAGGAGACCAAGCAGTTGTATTTTGAAAAACCATAACACTATTGCCATCATATTCCAAAGGAACGAGTCTGCTGGTTTCTGCTTCCCAATACACATAATAATCACTCCCTCCTTTATTGATATACCCATCGGAATCCGTAAACAAAATCTCATGTGCGACAAACCAAAGAGACCGATCAATATCCAAATAATTTTTCAGGTTATCATACAGGCCATTATCCGTTGGTAAGAGATTGAGTTTTTCAGTCCCTTGTGCCAAATCTAACCAAGGATTTTCTTTACTAGTTTTCTTTAAATTATAATTTGGAATGTAAGCTGTATCTGCACCTAAAAAATTTAAAGTAGACAAACCTTGTCCAAAGCGCGCATTATTTCCTCCACCGCCGCC
>JALZWC010000454.1 GCA_023300255.1 Saprospiraceae bacterium
ATTAAAATGGCTTCTTTTCTCGCTATTTGTTTTTAAAAAAGGTCTTACGTAGCTAGGCTATGTGCGACTTTTTTAAAAACAAATAGCAAAAAAATAAGCTCATTTAAATTGTTATCTTATTTGTGTCCGACTACTTACTTTGATTTTTTACGATATTTTTTAGGCAATAAATTTGTACTTCCTCGCTTTTGAGACAATTCTCCTTTTCTATTTGTTTTTGCACCAGCGTCATTTATTTTACAACCCGACTTTGGAGAGCAAGAAGAAAAAGTGGTATTGACGAAAGTCAAGGAGCCAACTAGTAAGACGAAAGAGAGGTTGCGAAGTAGATATTTTTTTGATGGCATGTATGCTATTTTTTCTATTTTGTAAACTACAAAATACAGTAATTTATTTTTAAGTGAAAGTATTCCTTCAAATTTAGTAGGTGTTAGGACATATTTATGCTATTTGATGATTTAAAAATTATTCCCCCATCATTGCTTTCTTCTTTCGCCAAGCCTCCTTGGCCATTTGTAAATCAAAATAATCAATCGCTTCTTGCTCTCCTTCAAATAAAAAATTACCCCCTAATAAAACTAAGGTATTACTATTTTTTAAAGTAGTATAGAGATTTTTAGACAAGCCCATAAAATAAAAATGAATACCTTCTGCCTTGCATTCTTTTAATAAATCTCTTAACATATGAGTGGCACTAGAATCTAAGGTGCTAATAGCGTCTGCTTTAAAAAGAATTAATTTTAACGCACTCCCTTTCTCTTTTTGTACTTGTAGTAATATTTCTTTAAAAGCAGTAACGTTAGCAAAAAATAAAGAGGTGTCTGGACGAATTATAAGGATATCTTTTCGAATAATTAAATCATCAAGGGTTTCGATACTTTTATAGTGTGGCGTATCAGGTATTCTACCAAAAATAGTAACAGGTGGTTTAGTTGATTTATATAAGAGCATCAGAATAGTAATAAATACACCAATTAAAATACCTTGCTCAATGCCTATTAAGAGGGTTGCTAAAAAAGTAATCAATAACATATAAAAATCGGTCCGATCACTTTTCCATAAAAAGACTGCCTCTTTTATATCTACCAATCGGACGACTGCGGCGATGATAATAGCTGCTAAAATAGCATTGGGTAAGTAATAGAAGACTGGAGTTAAGAACAGTAAGGTTAATAAGACGACAATGGCAGCTACTAATGCAGCTATACCTGATTTAGCCCCTAGTTCATCATTTACAGCTGTTCTGGAGAAACTTCCTGCGGTAGGGAAAGCTTGAAAAAATGACCCAATGAGATTCGCAATACCTAATGCTTTTAATTCTTGGTTAGGAACTAATTCGTAATCTTTATTTTTGGCTTGCATCACTTTTGCTATTGCAATAGACTCTAATACACCTATTAGCGTAATCGTAAATACAGTTGGCATTAGAGAGCTTATATTTTCCATATTTATTGCTGGTAAATAGAAACTTGGCAAACCTTTGGGAATCTCTCCAATTATGGCGATAGAAGGAAAATTTTTATGATAGGTATATAAGAGTCCGATACCTACTAATACAACAATTAAGGGTGCAGGTAACTTTTTATTCCATTTTTTCATCCCTAAAATAGTCCCTAAACTGAGTAAACCTATGCTTAAGGTAGGAAGATCTAATTGAGTGAAATTATTGAAAAAAGTACGGACCTTATCGAAGTAGTTAGCTGTACTTTGGATAGAAGAAACGCCAATTAAATTATTTATTTGACTAAGTATAATAATAATGGCCGCAGCAGATATGAATCCATTCAATACAGGATGAGATAAAAAGTTAATCAAAAAACCTAGCCGCAATAGACCAAAAGCAAATTGTAAACATCCTACCAATAAAGAAAGTAAAATAACTAAAGAGATATACTCTTCAGACCCTGCTTCCGCAATCATCCCAACTCCAGAAGCAACAAGAATACAGATCATTGCTGTAGGACCAACGACTAATTGCCGAGAAGTACCAAATAGTACATACACGATCATTGGTATCAAGGTGGCATATAACCCATAAATGGGAGGTAATCCAGCTAACATGCCATAAGCCATTCCTTGTGGAATCACCATTACTCCTACGGTTATTCCTGCAAGAATATCTGTAGGTAAGTATTTTATTTGGTAGGTAGGTAACCAATCTAAAATTGGAATTTGCTTGTTCATTAATGAGTGGCTATAAAAAGAAGTCAGCCGTCAGGTCGCTGCGCTGTCAGGAGTCAGATGTATGACGTTGACAAGATGCTGCGTCAACGTCATACGTCTGACTCCTGACAGCGTAGCGATCTGACGGCTGACCTCTAAACTAATACTTCTAAATTAAGACTCTCGGCAGTGACAATACTTATACGAAAAGAACCCGTACCTGTTTTGTCATAGTGGCGAACTTGTAAATAATATTTACCAGGTGTTAATGCTCGTTTAATTTGAGGATTACTACTGATACCACTATCATCATCTGATTGCAAGACTAATTTGGGATCATTAGGACCTAATAAAGTCATAAATAGATCTGTATTTCCTGTTGTTTCTATAATATATCTTGCTTCATATGGCACCTGAAAACTAAGCGTTTGTACCTCACCTGGGGTAGTGAGTGCCCCATTATATAAATAAAATTTACTAACCTCCAAATTAGGAATTGCTGGGACTGTTGGTTCTACTATAACTGGTGGAATAGGATTAGGATCGCTGTAGGGATAAACCGTTGCAATAAAAATTTTATCTTTTTCAGACAAGGTAGGATTAAAATCGGTCGAAAACTGATTGATCGTCCAGTCTTGGGAGATAGGATACATCATGATAGATAATGGATCTAATTCTGAAGCCAGAATTTGAGATTCTTGATATTTATTGAAAAGGTTATTGTCTACTACCTCTTTCGTCCAGTAGTTAGGAGGGCCAGCAAGTTCTCGATATACCGTATTCTTATCCCATTGAATACCGCCAATAGGATTTTGATGTTCATGCCCCAAGCCTATAGCATGTCCAAATTCATGCAGAACCACTGCTTCATCTAGCCAACCTAGGTTCATGGTAGGTTCCGTTTGCCAGACTTGCAAAGCATCTGTACCTACGGTCGACCATGCACCATCATTCGGATTAAAAGTAATTCTTATCTCTGACTCTTCTTGCACTTCTGTAAATTCAAAATGTATATTAGCATATTCTGACCATTTAAGGACCATTGATTGTACAAACGCCTTTTGCTGGGGGGTTCCTTCTAAAAAGTACACTTTTAAAGTTTTACCATTCTCCCATAAGGAATTAATCGGTGCTAAGCCTCTAGATGGCGGGGCTTCATTTAATAGGTCAGCGGGTAATATTCTATCAAAACAACATTTTCTTGTAGGCATAGGTTTGTTTTAATCTCTTAGGAATGGTGCAAAAATAACCTATCTAAGAACCTAAGGAATGTGTATGAAATAACTTCGTAATTTATGCTGCTTCTTTTGCTCTTATTTTTCACTTTAATTCAGTCAAAGTATCAACAATTATCCTTCAT
>JALZWC010000455.1 GCA_023300255.1 Saprospiraceae bacterium
TCTGCAATAGCTTGATGCCCTAGGCATACCCCAAAAATATGTTTGGTAGGGGCATATCGTTTAATCAACTCTGGCATAATCCCCGCATCCTTTGGCAAACCAGGACCAGGAGATAAAATGATTTTATCATATTGGTCAACCTCGT
Organism: Saprospiraceae bacterium; assembly: GCA_023300255.1. Lineage (GTDB taxonomy): Bacteria > Bacteroidota > Bacteroidia > Chitinophagales > Saprospiraceae > JAFMDF01. Next base: position 146 of record JALZWC010000455.1, read on the forward strand.
CTAAGGAAATTGCATCATTCCGAAAGACATCTACTTTATAGCCTACTATTTCTTGTACATACTGCACTAGGTTGTAGGTAAAGGAGTCGTAATTATCTAGGACTAATATTTTCATATTTCTTTCTTTTTTATAACTATTCAACATCGGCTAAAGCCGCTGTTAGTTTTTTGAACGCTGAGACGCAGAGATGCAGAGTCAAGTGTAGTTAAAATGTAACTAAGCCTCTGCATCTCTGCGTCTCTGCGCCTGCCTGCGTTCCTTGGAAGGCAGGTTCAAATTCTTTCATTGGCGACAGCCAATGTTAAATATATATATACCATAGCGTTCCTTGGAAGACAGATTCAATCTTTTTATTGGCTATCGCCAATGAAGAATAGTTATCATTTTTTTTAGATTTTCTCTGCCTCCAAAATCGCTTTTTTCAAAGCACCTAATTTGTTATTAACTTCCTGCAATTCGCTTTCAGGAACACTATCAATGACAATCCCTGCACCCGCTTGATAGTATAAGGTATTATTCATACTCATAAAAGAACGGATGACAATTGCCTGTAGCATATCTCCATTAAAGTCGATAAGTCCTAAGCCTCCGCCATAGAAGCTACGGTTTTGATTTTCGTATTCATTAATTAGCTGTAAGGCTTTGTATTTGGGCGCACCTGAAAGTGTGCCAGCAGGAAAAGTATCGCCAAATATTTGAATAGGGTTAACGCCTTCTTCTAATGTTCCGTCTACTCTTGATACAATGTGGATAACATGACTGTAATAGTGGATTTCTTTTAGTGTTTTTACTTCTACATTAGTAGCATGACGACCCAAATCATTTCGTGCTAGATCGACCAACATGATATGTTCTGCATTTTCTTTTGGATCTTTGCTCAATGCATCTGCACCTGCCGCATCTTCTGCTGGATCACCTGTTCTTTTATAAGTTCCAGCAATTGGATTAACGGTTGCGATGCCATCATTAATCAACAATTGTGCTTCTGGGGAGGAGCCAAATATTTTGTAATCACCACAATTAAAGTAGTATAGAAAAGGAGAAGGATTAATCGATCGTAATATTCGATAGACTTGGAAATCATCTCCTTTGAAATCGTGCTCAAACTGACGAGATAAAACAATTTGGAAGACGTCTCCAACTTTACAATGGTGTTTTCCTTTTCTTACTAGCTCTCTAAATTCTTCATCGGTGATATTGCTTTTTTCGGAACCCTTCAGCTTAAATTGCATATCGCTAACGACTGGTCGGTCGATTAGTTTTTCGATAGTACTGATTTGGCTAATCCCATCTGGAATATTCTCCAAAATATATAATTCATCCTTATAGTGATTAAAGGCTAAGACAAAACGATAGAGCGAATAATTAATATCTGGCGTATCAAAACGACGTTTGGTTGCATCGAATTTTAGTGTATCAAAATATTGTACCCCATCAAAGGAAGTATGTCCAAAGAAGCCATTACTAACTGCCGCTTCTTTTACCTCACCAGGATCAAATTGATCAATGAAATTTTGAAATAAGGTTGGAACACTTGTAAAATCTACTAAAGTATCCTTTTCCGTTTCTCCATCTGGATAGGTCTTTGATACGATACCATTTTGTACTTTGAAAGTAGCTATAGGATCTACGGCTAAGTAAGAGAAACAGCTTTCGGCACTGCCAAAGTCGTTACTTTCTAACAGTATCGCTTGTTCAAAGTGATCTCTTAGTCGAAGATAGAGGGTTACAGGGGTAAGCGTATCTGCTAATCTTTTCTTTACAACTGTTAAAAGGCGAATTTTTCTTTCTGTCGAGGTCATGTTGATGGTTTCTTTGTAGCACGGAATTCATTCCGTACAATTATCGAACGTAGCGCAAATAATTAGTTATACGGAATGAATTCCGTGGTACATGAAAAATACGGAATGAATTCCGTGGTACAAAAAAAAGCGGCTTGTCGAGTGATGTCGACAAGCCGCTTTTTACTATTGTAAATACAAAGGGGTACTTGAATCACTCTATGATCTGAGTAATTTAATTTGCCACCAATTTGTAAGTACTTTAGTATACATATTACTGTTTTTAATTCAAAAGTTATTTAATCAACTTCTAATTATAAATCCAAAATAATGGGATTTTTTTAAAAGAAGCAAATGATTGCGTACTTTAGTTCAAATATCACTCCAAATATATGACTGTTTTAAGCTTATTTCTAAAAAATCCTGTTTTTTTAATAGTATTTATTTCTTTAGCTCATTGCCATTCTGGCGGCTTACCTTCTAATACTATACCTACTAAGGTACCTACTAAGGCGTCAAGTACGAGTACTTGGAAAAGACCCGTGCCATTAAAGATAGACGTTAGTAAAGATGTCGTTGATACCATTTTAGAAACTACTCATTTTCGATTCATTACCCATAATTCTGTCTTGGATAGAACAAACGTAAAAGAAATTGGGATTGCTTGTGAAAGTAGTCTACAAGCACTTCAAGTGTTCACTGGGAATACTCGGAAAATAGTACCGATCAATTACCATATCTATTCCTCTATTGAACAGAAAGCGCTACGAAAAAAGACGATCAAAACGGCTTCTATAGAAGAAGAAACGAATAGTATTTTTATCGTCCAAAATCAGCATTTTCAAGGTAGTCAATTATTGTTGGAGCATAAATTATTCATTAGGCAGTTACTATCAAGAACGAATATTCCAGCATTAGAGGATGGATTGTCTAAACATTTTACAAAAAAGTGGCAGCGACGAGGGTATCTGTATTGGTGTGGACAACTGTATCAATCGAACAACTTACCACCACTAGAAGAATTATTAAACGAAGAAGTTTATCGAAACGAATCTCCCTTGGTAATGGGGGCGATGTCGGGGGTGTTTGTTGATTTTTTAATAGAACATTTTGGTAAGGCTGTTTTTATAGAAAAATATGGAACGTGGACTACAAAAGAACTAGTTTCTTTAAAAGTAGAATGGACTGATTTTTTAAAGAAACAATATAGCGACTTTAAAATTGATAAGGAAAATAGAATCTTGCCAAAAGATCCTTTAAAAGGGTTCAATTTTGCGCATGAAGGCTATCGAATTTATAATGGTTATGGATCTCAATTAGCGAAAGAAAGTTTAGAGAAATTAGAAAGTATTGGCTCAAATGCGGTAAGCATTGTTCCATACTCTTTTATGCGTGATCCGAAAAAACCAAGACAATTACTAATAGAACATCGAGATGGAGGAGAGAATGACGAATCTGTCTTATTTGCTCATTTTGAAGCGAAGCAATTAGGAATGCATACTATGCTAAAGCCGCAGATATGGGTAAGAGGCAGTTGGCCTGGAGATATAGAAATGTCTTCTGAAGAAGATTGGGCCGCTTTCTTTGATGCTTACTATAGATGGATGAGACACTATGCCTTACTAGCAGAAATTAATGGATTCAATAGTGTATGCATTGGCGTAGAACTTTCCAAAGCCACCTTAGCTAAAGAAAAAGAATGGAGGTATTTGATCCAACAAATAAGAGGCATTTATAATGGTCCGCTTACCTATGCAGCTAATTGGGGAACAGAATTTGAGAAGCTACAATTTTGGGATGTACTTGACTTTATTGGTTTAAATTGTTATTATCCACTTAGTAAAAAAGAGCAACCGACTAAGCAGGAATTAAAGCATGGTTTTGATAAAGTAGTCCAAAAAATAGAAACGGTTACAGAGCGATTTAATAAACCTTTAATGTTTACAGAAATAGGCTTTAGAAGTGTAGATGGCACTTGGAAAGATCCGCACGAAGATGACCAAGGCCGTAACTTTAATGAGCAAAGCCAAGCATTGGCTTATGAAGTGATATTTGAGGGGGTACATGAGAAAGATTGGTATAAAGGTATTTTCTGGTGGAAATGGCCAAGCTATTTAGATTATAAAGGCCCTATTAATACTGGCTTCGCACCAACCCATAAAAAAGCAGAAGCGGTCACTCAAAAGTGGTTCGAAAAAACGAATTAGTAAAAAGGCAATTCCGTACAATGATTAATGATTGAATCTTCATACATTTGTCTGGAGAGTAGGCAACAAGCTATATTAAATTGTTTTCCTACTCTTTAGAACCATTTATTATTTGAGTACAGAATGGCTAATATTTTTTCGTCAACATGGTGGTAGTCAACATTATACATCTGACTTCTGACATCTGACAGTCAACAAAGTTGACGTTCTGACTTCTAAATTTAATAGTTATGAGAGTGTATTTGGACAACGCAGCAACCACCCCTATCGCCCCAGAAGTAATAGAAGTGATAACGCAAGTAATGCAAGAAACGCATGGGAATCCATCCTCTATTCATCGGGATGGACGGATCGCTCGTTCTTTAATTGAAAAAGCGAGAAAGACGATAGCTAATTGCATCGATGCATCTATTGGCGAAATTTTCTTTACCTCTGGAGGTACAGAATCTAGTAATATGGCATTGAAATGCGCAGTAAGAGATCTAGGTGTAGAGCGATTTATTACTTCTCGAATGGAACACCATTGTGTATTACATACGGTAGAAAGTCTAGAAAAAAGGAATGGGGTACATATAGACTATGTGTCACTTGATAGTAAAGGGAGGATAGATTACGAACAATTAGAAGATTTGCTAAAGCAATCTGACAAGAAAACGATGGTTACCTTGATGCATGCTAATAATGAAATTGGGACGGTTATGGATATAGAGCGTGTTAGCCAATTGTGTCAAACTTATGATACCTTATTTCATTCTGATACAGTACAAACGATGGGACATTTTCCAATAGATGTGGAAAAAACAAAAATTAATTTCTTAACTGGTTGTGCGCATAAATTTCATGGACCAAAAGGGGTTGGCTTTATCTACATTAATGGAGATACGCCTATAGAACCCTATCTGGATGGAGGCGCTCAAGAGCGTAATATGAGAGGAGGTACAGAGAACATTTATGGTATCATTGGAATGGCAAAAGCATTAGAATTAGCGGTGGCAGAACTAGAAGAGCGACGCATATATATAGAGTCTATTCGTACTTATTTGAAAGAACAATTATTGGCGAACTTTGAAGATATACAGTTCAATGGTGATTATGATGGGCGGTATCTATATACTGTCTTAAGTGTGTCTTTCCCACCATGTCCGAAAGGGGATTTGATGTTAATGAATTTGGATATTAATGGCATTAGTGCATCTGGCGGTAGTGCTTGTAGTTCTGGTGCAGAAAAAGGATCACATGTGCTTATGGCGGTGAACGCAGCCGAAGATCGAAAGACTATTCGTTTTTCTTTTTCTCATTATAATAAGAAGGAAGAAATAGATTTTTTAATAGAAAAGTTAAAAAAGATTATTGTGGTGAAAGGGGAGGTGTTGGCTTCTTAGTAATGAGGACGATCGAAAAGTTATTTTTCTAATATAGAAAGTATTATTTTAGAAATATAAAGGCAGAGCCTTTAATGATAGGAGGCACAAGGCACAGCCTTTGCGCCAGCGACACAGTCAAAGTTTCGCTAGTGTAAAGGCTAGAACTACGTGTCGGACACCTTCGGAGGTGTCCGACACGTAAGCAATCACCTTTTTCAAGCATTTACGCATTACGATAATGACTTTTCGTTCTCCCTAAATATACAAAGGACGTTTCATAAAGAAACGTCCTTTGTTATTGTATATCAACGAGATAAAATGAATCTACAAAATTTTACTAAAGAGCAAATAGCAGAAACCTTAACCTATAATCAATTAATTCCCGCCTTAAGAAAAGGATTTCAAGAGCCCTACACTGTTCCACTAAGACACCATCATAATTACGAGAATAAACCTGCAACAGACTCCATATTGTTGCTAATGCCTGCTTGGAAGAGTGGGGCGTATTTAGGAGTAAAGGTAGTCACTGTTTCACCAGAAAATGGACGAGTAAATTTACCTTCTGTGCAAGGAGTGTATTTATTATTTGATGCAGCGACAGGCGCGCCCTTAGCACAAATGGAAGCCAAAACCTTGACGACCATACGGACTGCAGCAGCATCTGCATTAGCTTCCCAGTTTTTATCCAGAAAAGAGAGTACTAGTTTATTAATGATTGGTACAGGTAATATGGCTCCAGCCTTGATAGAAGCTCATGCTGCCGTACGCCCGATTAAAGAGGTGTATGTATGGGGGCGTGATTTTGAGAAAGCTAAAAAGCTAGTAAATGAAATGCAGTTACCCGCTATAAATATAAAAGCTGTAGCTACTATAAGTCCTATTATTAAAGAAGTAGATATAATCTCTTGTGCAACACTTAGTAACGATGCTTTAGTGAAAGGAGATTGGTTAGAACCAGGACAGCACCTTGATCTGGTAGGATCTTTTACCCCCACTATGCGAGAAACAGATGATATAGCTATTAAAAGAGCTTCTGTATATGTGGACGTATTAGAGGGAGCGACTAAAGAAAGCGGAGATATAGTGATTCCGCTACAGAATGGAACTATCCAAAAGACAGATATTCAAGGAGATTTATTTGATTTATGTGCCAATCGGGTTATTGGTCGACAAACGGATGAAGAGATCACTTTATTTAAGTCTGTTGGTCATGCTTTGGAAGACTTGGTTGCGGCTACTTTGGTGTATAAAAAATTGACTACCTCTTAAAGTATAATTCTTTCCAAAAAAGAGAAATTTCAACTTGTACTTAACTTCTTCTGGCTTCTTACCGTATCAACAAGTACTTTTGCACTTTTTTATAAGGCGGAGCCTTATGGATAGTAGGCACAAGGCACAGCCTTTGCGCCAGCCTGATCCAGAACAAAGGAATGATATAAAAATAACTTTACACTCTTGGCTGCTTCTTTTATACCTATTTTCTCCCTTAAAAATAGTCATAGTATCAACAATACTCCCATTTTTAAAGAAGAAACTAGGAACAAAATAAACTACCCAAGAATGTAAACTTATTCTTACATCATTCCAAAGAAGAATACCAGACTAATGATATCAGCAACGAATATTTTTGTAAAGTACGGAGACCGAGTGTTATTGGATGAAATCAATCTAATCATTCAATTGAGTGATAGGGTGGGCTTGGTTGGTCGAAACGGAGCAGGGAAATCTACTTTATTAAAAATTATAGCTAGAGAGTATACGCCAGATTCCGGGAAGATTACCATTCCGACGGAAGGGACAATGGGCTTTCTACACCAAGAAATGTTTTTGCCAAAAGGAAAAACAATTATTGAAGAATCTTTAACAGCTTTTCAAGCAGTTAAAGAGATAGAAGATCGGATAGCAGAAATCAATGATTTATTTACTACTCGAACAGATTACGAGAGTGATTCCTATAATAAGCTCTTGGAAGAATTTTCAGATATCAATGATCGCTTTCAATTGATGGGAGGAGCAACGATGCAGGCGGATGCGGAACGAGTCCTAAAAGGCTTAGGTTTTAAAGATTCAGATATGCATCGCTTGACCGATGAATTTAGTGGTGGATGGCAAATGCGGATTGAATTGGCAAAATTATTATTGCAAAAGCCAGATTATCTATTACTGGATGAGCCTACGAATCACTTAGATATTGAGTCGATCATTTGGTTAGAGCAATTTTTAAAAACTTACCCAGGGGCAGTCATCGTTATTTCGCATGATAAGCAATTCTTAAATAATGTAACGAATAGAACAGTTGAAGTAGAATTAGGTAAATTATTTGATTATAAAGCGGCCTATTCTAAGTTTATGGAACTGCGACAAGAACGTCGGGAAATACAGCAATCTTCTTTCCAGAATCAACAAAAGGTAATTGCCCAAAAAGAGCGAACGATCAACCGTTTTATGGCGAAAGCCACCAAAACAAAGCTGGCGCAATCTATGCAAAAGCAGTTGAATAAAATGGATCGAATTGAAGTCGATAGTGAGGATACAGCAGCAATGAGTATTAATTTTCAAAAGGCACCTCGTTCAGGTCAAATTGTTGTGGATGCAAATGGAGTGAAAAAAAGCTACGGCGAACTGCATGTACTAGATGATATTGCTTTAAAATTAGATAGAGGAGATCGCGTTTCTTTTGTTGGTCAAAATGGTCAAGGTAAAACTACTTTAGCTAAAATATTAGTAGGAATTGAAACTCGAACTGGAGGGGATGTAACACTTGGGCATAATGTACAAGTAGGCTATTACGCACAGGATCAAGCGGCAGCCCTTCAATCTGATTTGACCTTACTTGAAGTAATGGAGAATGCGTCGCCTCCTGAAATGCGCACTAAATTGCGAAGTATATTAGGAGCTTTCTTATTTAGTGGAGAAGATGTAGAAAAGAAAGTTTCTGTATTATCTGGAGGAGAGAGAGCACGATTAGCTTTGGCTTGTTTATTATTAAAACCTTTCAATTTACTCTTATTAGATGAGCCAACGAATCACTTGGATATTATCTCCAAAGATGTATTGAAACAAGCTTTGCAAAAATACGATGGCACCTTAATCGTCGTGTCGCATGATCGGGATTTCTTAGCGGATCTAACTTCTACTACGATTGAATTTAGAGACAAAAAACTCTACCAACATATTGGTGATATTAACGCCTTTTTAGAGAAAAGGAAAATGGATAATATGCGGCAAGTGGAGTTGCAAAAAAGTAAATCTACTAAAAAAGTAGTCGTAACGCCTGACGCACCAAAAGAATTATCTAAAGAGGATAAGCAAGAGCAAAAAAAACTACAAAGAAGCGTCCAATATGCAGAGCGTAAGATCGAGCAGACAGAGGAAAAAATTGTGAA
>JALZWC010000456.1 GCA_023300255.1 Saprospiraceae bacterium
GCTTAAAAAATGACCAAATTTCGTTGTTTGTAAACGAAATCTGTCTCTACTCTCTATTCTCTGCTCTCTGTTCTAGTTCACATGTATAGTAGTATGACGTGCTGCTAGAAATCCTACCAATCTGAAAAATCCTATAAATCTTAGTCTATTTCTTCTTAGCCCACTTATCTCTCATCGCCACTGTTCGATTAAATATAATTTTCTCTGGAGAACTATCGGTATCTACGCAATAATACCCAAGACGCATAAACTGAAATCGATCTCCTATATTTGCTTGTAGCAAACTAGGTTCTGCTTTAGCATTACTAATAATATTAAGAGACTCGTGATTTATAAAATCCAAGGAATCTTTTCCTTCATGTGCATCAGGCGTCGGATCGGTAAATAGGCGATCATACTCTCGTACCTCCACATCAACTGCATGCGGTACAGACACCCAATGCAATACGCCTTTGGCTTTCACGCCAGAAGTGTCTTCGCCACTTTTACTATCAGGAAAGTAAGTACAGTGAATTTCTGTAATTAAACCATTTTCGTCTTTGATAAATGTCTCGCCCCGAATAATATAAGCTCCTTTCAATCGTACGTTTCGCTCTGGCCCCAGTCGATAAAACTTCTTTGGAGAAGGAGGATCTTCCCTGAAATCGTTTCGTTCAATATAAATTTCTTTAGAGAAGGGTAGGGTACGACTACCCTGCGTTTCATCCTCTGGATTATTAATAAGTGTTAGTTCTTCCGTTTGTCCTTCTGGGTAATTAGTAATGACCACTTTTACAGGATCTATCACAGTCATAACTCTAGGAGCAGTCTTATTTAGTTCATCCTTTACACAGAATTCTAATAGACTAATATCAATCAGGTTTTCTCTTTTAGCGACACCCACTTTATCACAGAAAGTACGCAGCGCCATAGGAGGATAGCCTCTTCTGCGCATCCCAGAAATAGTAGGCATTCTAGGATCATCCCAAGAAGTAACAACTCCTTCCGTCACCAACTTTAATAGACGACGCTTACTAGTGATCATATAGCTAACATTCATCCGAGCAAACTCATATTGCTGAGATGGAAATATCTCTAATTGTTCAATACACCAATTATATAAGGGACGGTGATGTATAAATTCTAAAGAGCATAAAGAATGAGTAATTCCTTCTATAGAATCAGACTGACCATGCGCAAAATCATACATCGGATAAATACACCAGTCATCTCCTGTACGGTGATGTGTAGCGTGTTTGATCCGATAGATCACAGGATCTCTCATCAGCATATTAGGCGCAGTCATGTCTATCTTTGCTCTTAATACCCTAGCTCCATCTGGAAAATCTCCATTTTTCATTTTCTCAAACAGCTCCAAGTTCTCTGCTACACTTCTACTTCTAAAAGGACTATCAGAACCGGGCTTAGTAGGGGTGCCTTTCAATTCTGCAATTTGTTCAGCACTAGAATCATCTACGTAAGCCAATCCTTTTTCAATCAACTTAACCGCAAAAGCATATAATTGAGGGAAGTAATTAGAAGCGTATTGCGCTTCTCCATTCCAATCAAAACCTAACCATTTAATATCTTTTTTAATTGCTTCTACGTATTCTGTATCCTCTGTTACTGGATTCGTATCGTCAAATCGTAGATTGCAAGCTCCGCCGTATTTCTGAGCAATACCGAAATCAACACAAATGGCCTTAGCGTGTCCTATATGTAAATAGCCATTGGGTTCAGGCGGGAAACGAGTTAATACTCGTCCATCATGCATGTTTTTTTCAATATCGTCTTCTACAATTTGCTCAATAAAATTGAGGGACTCTTTAGTTTCTGTTGACATATTATTTATTTTAGAATAGACCTATCTTTTAGCTAGGCAGGGAAGCGAGAGTAGAGAATAGAGACTTATTTCATTTAAAACAATGAAATAAGTCTATTCCTGCCTGCGTGCCTTGGCAGGCAGGTTTAACGAAATAGGTCTCTGCTCTCTATTCTCTACTCTCTGGTCTATTTTGTATACTTTGAACCTATCAAATAGTTATAAAGTTCCTAGATTCTTTATACCTATTTGAAGAAAACGCAAAGATAAGTAAGTGCTTGGACAAAAATAAACGTAATATTTTAACCACATAGGTACATAGACCACATAGAGCATAATACCTATGTGGCCTATGTATCTATGTGGTTAAAAAAATACATGGTGTCCTTTATTTGGACATTCCTTTGATATGCCTAAACAAAAAGAGCCTTGAAACAATCGTTCCAAGGCTCTTTTGAGTGGGTTTTTAATCCAAATCCTAAAATTTAAGCTTCTACCTCTACTGGTTTAGGCTCTTTTGGTTCTTTTCCAACAGATAAGATATGGTCATCTACCAAAATTCTTCCGCAATGCTCGCAAGCAAGAATTTTCTTTCTATTACCAATTTCTAATTGAATCTGTGGCGGAATCTTATTGTAGCATCCACCGCAAGAATCTCTTTCCACATTGACTACGGCTAATCTATTTCTATAAGAAGCTCTGATTCTATCGTAAGAAGTTAATAACCGCGCGTCAATTCTCTTTCTATACTTATCAGACTTTCGCTTCAGCTTCTCTTCTGTTTTTATCGTTTTTTCGATAATTTTCTCTAATTCAACTTTCTTTAATTCTAAATCCTTCTCTTTTTGCTCTTGTCTACCCTCTGCAGCTTTCAGCGTATCTTCTTTTCCGCCAAGAGATTTTTGAGCCTCTCTAGTTTTCTTTTCAGATAACTGGATTTCTAGTTTTTGTAGTTCCAATTCTTTAGACAAAGCATCATATTCTCTATTATTCTTCACATTGTCCATCTGCTTATTATACTTTTCAATAAGCGCTTCTGACTCTGTGATATTAGTTTTATGCTTTGCAACATCATCCTTTACTTTATCCACATCTCCTGACAAACGCTTGACTCTAGTCTTTAGGCCTTCAATTTCATCTTCCAAATCACTAACCTCCATAGGTAGCTCTCCTTTCAATATCTCGATCTCTCCTGTTTCGGAATCCACTAATTGCAATTCATATAATTGCTTTAACTTTTCTGCGATTGATAATTCTTTTGCCATATTTTTCTGGATTTTTAGTACCTATTGTGTGCAGGCTAAACGATTCTTATTGTTTGATTAACAATAAACGAAATATGATTTAAAAAAAATACTGAACAGGATTGGTATTGTGTTCCGTAATTTGGGTCGCAAAATTACGGAATTTTTGCTTCAATACCCCATAAAGTAGCTCATTTGTGAATTGTTCACTTTCATAATGTCCAATATCGGCAATAATAATCTGCTTATCAGCATCAAAGAACTCGTGATACTTATAATCAGCGGTAATAAATATGTCCGCTTGTTGTCGGATAGCATGGGAAAGCAGAAAGCCACCAGATCCTCCACAGACGGCTACTTTCTTGATCTTTTTACCAAGCAATTCCGTATGTTTTATGCAGGTAGCATTCATTTTTTCCTTTAGAAAGGACAAGAATTGTAAGTTAGTCATAGCCGTAGGTAGTTTTCCAATCATACCTGAACCTACCGTCGCTAAATTATTTTCAATTCCCATAATATCATAACTATTGATACACTTGGAAAGTTTATTATCTAGTAAAAACGTAATCTTATGCTGAATATTGGATGGAAAGGACAATTCTAGTTTAGCGACAGCCTCTCCAATTACATTTTTAGTCCCTGCGCCGATACCTGTATAGCTTACATTTTTTGCATCCGTATGTCCTGCACCTACTTCAAATAAATTACTTCTCACCTTTTCTATATATTTTACGGGCACAAAAACAAATAACTTTTTCAAGAGACTTTTAGGGGCAAGTAGGCTAGTTTTTTTCAAGCCTAGCCGTTTAGCAATCATGGCATTAACACCATTGTGGTACATGTTATCCAGATTCGTATGAATCGCATATATGGCAATATCTGCTTTAATAGCTTTGATAACGGTTCGTTCTATATAGTTTTTACCATTAAATCGCTTTAAGCCTTTGAATACGATTGGGTGATGGGCAACGATCAGATTACAGCCTTTTTCTATTGCTTCTTCTACTATTTCTTCTGTAGAATCTAAGCAGACCAGTGCGCCAGTTATCTCCCAATTGGCGTTTCCTACGATTAGTCCTGCATTATCATAACTCTCTTGGTACTGAGGGGGAGCAATAGATTCTAAATATTGAATAACTTCTTTGATTGACATGATTCCGTTTTGTCTGTGTATATTATATCATTTCTCAACGCATAAAAATAGTTCTTTTCCCAAAAACAATGGGAAACGAATAGCCCTCTCCCTTCTCATAATTTTATGCTGTGTAAAGCGTAGTTGTTGACCAAATTACTATATTTGCTATAGCAGTTGTCAAAAACTTCTAAATGAAGAAGTTATTTGCCATTACTTAATTTACGAAACTATTCAGGATTCGTTTAATTATCTTAGCACTGCTGCCAAATAACCAAGCTACATAACATTGAATTTTACTAATATCAACGACATGTTTAAATTATTTTACAAAAAAAGATTTACACCGATTATCTGCCTATTAATAGGCTTTTTAATCAGTGGAACCACTTATGCTCAAAGGACTTCCAATCATGGAAATAAGTTCGAGCAACTGGACCAAGAGTTACCAACGCCTAATCAATATAGAAGTATTGATGGTGCGCCAGGGCCGGAATATTGGCAACAACAAGCCGATTATAAAATTGACTGTACGCTGGATACAGATCAACAACGATTAACGGGTAAAGAAACGATTACTTACTACAATAATTCACCGAGTACTTTAAAGTATTTGTGGTTGCAATTAGATGAAAATGAGCATCGAGCAGATGCTGATAATCAAAAATTCAATCCAAGTACCTTAAAATCTGTGATGAGTGAACGGGATTTAGAACGATTAAATCCTGCGGCAGGTAGAGAAAAATTAGGTTGTAATATTGAGTCGGTTACAAATACTAGTGGTACTGCACTAAAGTATACCATCAATAAGACGATGATGCGGATAGATTTGCCTAGGGCCTTAAAACCAGGGGAAAAGACTTCTTTTAACATTGGGTGGAACTATAATTTGACCAATAGAATGACCCAAGGGGGTAGAGGTGGTTATGAATACTTCGAAGACGAAGACAATTACATCTTCACGATTACCCAATGGTTTCCGAGAATGTGTGTCTATGGCGATAGTGATGGCTGGCAAAATAAGCAGTTTACAGGTAGAGGAGAGTTCGCTTTGAACTTTGGAGACTATGATGTAAAAATGACTTTACCAAGTGATTACATGGTAGCCTCTACTGGAGAATGCCAAAACTATGGTTCTGTATTGTCTTCTAAAGAATACAAAAGATACCAAGCATCCAAAAATGCTACGGAACCAATGGAAATCAGAACCTTAGAAGAGGCGAATGACAATGCGGCAAGTCCGAAGAGTAAAAAGATGAAGACTTGGCATTACAAAGCAAAGGCGGTTCGAGATTTTGCTTGGGGAGCGAGTCGTAAATTTGTATGGGATGCCATGCACCACACAACGACAGAAGGAAAGAAGGTGATGTGCATGAGTTATTACCCAAAAGAATCTTATCCGATCTATAGCAAGTATTCTACTAAGGCAGTAGAGCATACCTTAAGAACGTATTCTCAATATTCTATTCCTTACCCATATCCTGTGGCTATTTCTGTAGAAGCAGCGAATGGCATGGAATACCCAATGATCTGTTTCAACTATGGTAGAGCAGATGAAGATGGTACTTATACGGAACGGGCAAAGAAGGGAGCGATCTCTGTCATTATACATGAAGTCGGTCATAATTACTTTCCAATGATCATCAATAGTGACGAGCGTAAATGGACTTGGATGGATGAAGGAATCAACTCTTTTGTGCAGTTCTTGGCAGAATCTGAGTTTGATAACAATTACAATTCTAGAAGAGGTCCTGCGTATAAGATCACAGATTACATGGGCGGAGATAAAGATCGAATTGAGCCTATTATGACCAACTCTGATAACATCGTTCAATTTGGTAATAATGCCTATGGCAAGCCTGCTACTGGTCTGAATATCCTTAGAGAAACAATCATGGGTAGAGAACTTTTCGATCATGCATTTAAGGAGTATTGTGAACGTTGGGCATTTAAGCATCCAACACCTGCCGATCTATTTAGAACGATGGAAGATGCTAGTGGGGTAGACTTAGATTGGTTTTGGAAAGGTTGGTTTTATTCTATCGAAGCTACAGATATTTCTTTGGATAGTGTGAAGTGGTACAAAGTGGATATGGAAACTAATCCAGAAAAAGAAAGCCGTACTTATCCAGTAAAGGCAAAGAAACCATTTGATGATATTGCTAAAATTAGAAATAAAGAAATGGGTATGAAATTCCAAGTGGAAAAGGATACCAATTTAGTAGATTTCTATACGAGCTATAAGCCATGGGA
>JALZWC010000457.1 GCA_023300255.1 Saprospiraceae bacterium
TATCAGAAGTTCCGTCATTATCTGGTTCATCATATAGGTCTATACTTACGATATCAGACATAATCATAATCGTATCGCCCAAACCTATTTGAGTACCATCGTCGTTATCATCAATATTATCGTCTGCCATACTAGATGGTTCAAATAAGCCAGTACCTGTAACGGTAGTAATACCTTCTCCTGTTGCACTATAGAAACCTGTAGGGATCCCACTATTTAATTTTATCCAGTAGTCTCCTGGTTCTAAAGTTTGGAATAGATACAATCCTAAGGAGTTAGTTATATCTCTGTCAATTTCAATATCATCTTCATTCCCTTTAATGTCATCTGTAGTTTTGTAAATGATCACTTCAACTCCTTCGATACCAGGTTCCCCTGCATCAGCCATTCCATTATTGTTGTAATCTTCCCAAACTAAATTTCCTACTTCTAAGGAATTATATAAACCGAAATCTACATCCATATTATTTACAGCATTTGTTTGCTCCGCATATAAAACCAAAGTAATCAAGTCGGACATGACCATGATGCTACCATCGGGCATGTTCATTTGATTCCCATTATCATCCATGTCTACATATACATCTGGATCTGGTGCAGGCTCATATGGTCCTGTGCCTGTGATATTGGCTGTGCCTTCTCCTGTCGAACTCATATATCCATCGGGGATACCGCCGTTTAATTTGACATAGTAAGAACCTGCATCTAAATTGATGAACATGTACTGTCCATTTTCATCTGTGGTAAGTCTTCCGATTTCAACATCGTCTGTATCACCTTTTACCTCATTAAAGTCTCGGTATAAAATAACTTCAACATTTTCAATACCCGGCTCATTCGGATCTGCGATTCCATTGTTGTTTAAATCTTCCCAAACTAAGTTTCCTAAAGTCAATGTTTGGAACAGACCGAAATCAATAGATAGATTGGTGCTATTTTTTGTGTCACCATCATCAGTTGGTTCATCGTATAAATGCAAGCTTACCATGGAACTCATAATCATGGTGTCCATATAAATACCATCATCCAAGTTGTCTGTATTGATATCTGCATCTACAGGTGGCTCATAAGTTCCAGCAGTAGTTGTGTTGTTTACGCCTTCGCCAGTAGAACTAATATAGCCAAAAGGCAAGTCATTAATTTTGACAAAATATTCCCCTGGATAAAGATTATCAAAGAGGTAATCTCCATTTACATCTGTAGTATCATTGGCGATAATAATATCGTCGGCACTTCCTTTTACATCATCCCCACCATCTTTGTATAGGGTAAGAATAATATCTTTTAACTTTGGCTCACTAGGATCGGCGATGCCATCATTGTTTAAATCTTCCCAAACTAAGTTACCAATAGAAAGGGTTTGATAAACGCCAAAATCAACACTTAGATTAGTAGTAGCATCTGTATCGCTATCGTCTATAGGTTCTTCGTATAGACTAAGTGTTACAATGTCCGACATAATCCTTCTTGCGTTTCCTACCTGCATTCCCGTACCATCGTCATCAAGGTCTGTATCATCATCGGGATCTAGTGCAGGTTCATTAACTCCACTTCCATCAGCGACCATCAAGCCTTCGCCAGAAGAAGAAACCATACCTGTAGCAAGGCCATTTTCTAAAACTAAGAAATAATCATTTGGTAATAAATCTTCAAACAAATATTGTCCATTTGTATCCGTGGTATCTTTAGCAATTAAAAGATCATCGCTTGATCCTTTGATGCCATCTGGACCAGGTTGATAAAGAACGACTTCTATGTCTTCCATACCTGATTCTGTATTATTATCAAATACACCGTCATTATCTAAATCTTCCCAGACTAAATTTCCTAAAGTAAGGGTATGGAATAAACCAAAATCTACTCCGTAATTAGTATTAGCATTTAGATCGCCATCATTAATAGGCTCTTCATATAATTTCATTGAAATCAAATCAGACATAATCATCGAACCCATCTGGTTCCCATTATCATCATTGTCTGTCTCGACTACATCTACATCAGGGGCAGACTCATAAGGACCTGTTCCTGTAGCAGTTGCATTACCTTCTCCAGTAGTTGAAATTAAATCAGTAGGAATGCCACTATTTAATTTGACATAGTATTCCCCTGGATAAATGGTGTCAAATAAATATTGACCACCAGACGAGGTGATAATAGAATCTAAGATCGTATCATCTATATTGCCTTTTATATTATCAAGACCAGCATCCATTAAATAAACAGTAATGCCATCAATACCCGGTTCCCCAGTTTCGGCTTTACCATCATTATCTAAATCTTCCCAAACTAAATTACCCAAAGACATACTAGGGATTAAACCAAAGTCAATGCTGGTATTAGTATTATTATCCGTGTCTTCATCATTGATTGGCTCCGTGTTTCTTACCAATTGGAAAGTGTCGGACATTACCATCATTCCCATCTGTGTGCCATCGTCTACATTATCCGTATCTTCATCTGTCATTGCACCAGGCTCGAAAGTAAGCGCATCAGTACCCGTAGTTCCTGTACCATTTGAAGACACATATCCTGTAGGAATACCATCACTTAATTTGACATAGTAAGTACCTTCACCTAAGAAGGTGAAGTTATAATTACCATTGACATCTGTCGTATCCGTTTGAATTAATAGATCATCTGCGGTACCTTTGATGTCATCAGAACCAATGTTGTAAATTTGTACCTCTACACCATCAATACCTAGTTCGTCGGTAGTTGCAATTCCATCGTTGTTTAAATCTTCCCAGACTAAATTACCAACAGACATAGTTTGATATAAACCAAAATCTACGGCAAGATTAGAAGTAGTATCTACATCACCATCAGTAGTCGATTCTTTACTTAAACTTAAAGTCACTAATTCAGACATCACCATCAGACCCATTTGGGTACCGCTGTCATCATCGTTGGTATCTGTTGCATCTGGATCATTGGCAGGTTCAGCAGAACCAGTGCCCGTAAAAATACTTGTACCTTCTCCAGTAGAGGAGTGCATACCTGCAGGGATGCCATCGTTTAATTTGATGTAATACTCCCCAGGGTAAAGACTGTCGAATAAGTATTGTCCGCCGTTTGCAGTTAGCATACTTTCCAAAATCGTATCATCGGCATTGCCTTTAATACCGTCACCGCCATCGCTGATTAATAAAACTTCGATACCATCAATACCAGATTCTCCATTATTATTGATACCGTCGTTATCATTATCTTCCCAAACCAAATTACCAATACTTAATAATCGAATGAAACCGAAATCAACACTAAGATTCGTATTGTTATCTGTATCGTCGTCATTAATAGGTGCT
>JALZWC010000458.1 GCA_023300255.1 Saprospiraceae bacterium
AAGTTCAAGTTCAAGTCTCAAGTTCAAGCGCAAAACTCACAAAACGTTGACAACTAGTTTTACAGAAATGACTGTTTTATTTTTGTCACAGTTTATTGATTAGTATCTTGAAGTTATTTAGCATAAAAAAGCCCTATCAGATTTTGACAATCTGGTAGGGCTCTTTTTATAATTAGTAGGGTATAATTATTCTTTCTTACTTTAGTAAGTACTTGACACAATTAAACGTAATGTTTCAACCACATAGGTACATAGGGCATATAGTCTATGTGCCCTATGTACCTATGTGGTTAAAAATATTATATTGTGTCTACTTCCAACAAATACACCCTAGCTTCCCAAGGTGCTAAGCGTTTCTTATTTTCTATTATCTTATAATTTCCAATTAACAGCGCAGCTTTAGAAAAATCAGGAACGCCAAATATTGTTTGCGTCGAATCAGAAAAATTTAATAAAATTAAATAGTGCTTATCCTCTGCTGCTCGTTCGTAAAAGTAAACGGCTGGATGATTCGGCAGGTATTCTATATAAGCTCCATAGATAAATGTTTTGTGTTCTTTACGGAAGGACAACATCTTTCGATAGTAATGAAAAATAGAGTCAGTATCAGCTAAAGCATTCGCTACATTAATCTCTGCATAATTTGGATTTACTTTCAACCAAGGTTGGCCTGTCGTAAAGCCTGCATGAGGCGTGTTATCCCATTGCACAGGTGTTCTCGCATTGTCTCTTCCACCTGCTTGAATTCGACGGAGCAATTCCTCCATATCTTTTCCTTCTGCCCGCCATTCATCAATGGTACTTAAGTTAGCCACGTCGTCATAATCTTCAATCGTAGGAAAGGCAACATTCGTCATTCCAATCTCACTGCCTTGATAGATGCAAGGCGTCCCTTTTTGTGTCAATAACAAAGTGGCTAATAACTTAGCAGATTCCTTTCTAAATTTTTGATCGTTTCCAAATCGAGAAACCATCCTTGCAAAATCATGATTATCCAAACAAACATTTAACCAACCGCTATCTCCAATTGCTTCTTGCCATTCTCTAAATATCTGCTTTACTTCTACTAAAGTAAAGCCAGAACTTTTCAAGCGATCCCCTCCTTCATAGCCTAAAAATAAATGATCAAAATGATAGAGCATATTTAATTCTGATCGATCTTCTCCCACATAATCTAAACTTTGTTCTTTGGATACACCGATCCCTTCTCCGACTGTCATTACATCATAAGGCCTATTCGCCTGCTCATTCATCTCTTTTAGAAATTCATGCACCCTCGGACCATTCGCATAAATATTATCTATCGTATTTTTAAAATCATCATTCGGCGCATCTGGAAAACCAAGCCTTTTTGAAATTAAAGGAATGACATCCATCCTGAATCCATCTACTCCTTTATCGTACCAAAAGCGCATTAGTCGATATACCTCTTCTCGTACTTTCGGATTTTCCCAATTTAGGTCTGGCTGTTTTTTTGTAAATAAATGTAGAAAATAGGCTTCCCGCTGTTCATCGTATTCCCAAGCATCACCTCCAAAAAAAGACTGCCAGTTATTCGGTTTTTCTTTTTCCCAAAAATAATAATCCGAATAGGCATTATCTCCAGATTGGCGAGAAGCTTGAAACCATTCATGTTCATCTGAAGAATGATTAACCACTAAATCTAAGATAACTTTTAGTCCGTTCTCATGTGCTGTTGCCAATAATTCGTCAAAATCAGCCATTGTCCCAAATTCTTCCATAATGGAACAGTAATCACTCACATCATAACCATTATCGTCATTAGGGGACTTAAATATGGGACTTAACCAGAGTACGTCTACCCCCAAAAGAGCTAAATAATCTAACTTTTGCGTAATTCCTTTTAAGTCTCCAATTCCATCTCCATTACTATCCTTAAAGCTTCTTGGATAGATTTGATAGATTACTGCTTCTTTCCACCAGGTCTTGGTCATTGATGTAGGTATTTGGGAATTTTTAAAGATAATATAGTGAAGGAAAGATCATCATGGTAATACATAAATGCTTGAAAAAGGTAGTGTTTACGTGTCGGACACCTTTGGAGGTGTCCGACACGTAGTGTTAATAGATCGCCATCTAATTTAACTTTCTCCTAACCACGTGCAACCTTCCAGAAAACAGTTGGTCCTTATAATAAACCAGATCATCCTATAAAAAAGGCATATCGTCGATAATTTCGGTTATTGTGTCCAAATTAACTTATCTTTAAGAAGAAGTTATCTAAATCTACTCCATATGAAAAAATCTAAACTCCGTACTTTTCTTTTCTCTCTTTTAGCAGTATTAAGCATTGCTTCTTATACCTACCTTACAAGTGTAACCACTTGCCATACCTCTAGTAATGCTACAGAAATAGAAGAAATAGAGCAGAATATTTACTTACCTGATGTTGTTTTAATCCAGAAGATCTTTAAAACGGGCAAACAAATAGTAGATAATTCTTTATAAGTAAATACAGTTGTCTCTTAAATAGAGAATCCTTTTCAGAAAAGGTTTACTAAACTTTTAAAGTTTAGTAAACCTTCAGAACAATCTCTACTTAAGCAACAACACCGCATTCTGCATCATCCGAGACGGACCTCTCCAAAACATTCTATACTGCGTATTATCCATTAGCAATACCACTTTACCTTTCCCCATAGGCTGTACACCTGCAAATACATTTCCAGCCAATCTATCCAAATTATCTTGAGCAGAATACCCCGCTGCTAATAAGGAATTAGCATTAGATTCATATCTACCAACTGCTTGTAGTCCTGCACTTGGTTGTAGCGCATTAGAGCCGAATTTTAGAGAATACAAATGCTTAGGCATTCCAAATGCTAGTGGATTGGTATTATCTATAGTTGCATTTAACGCAGAACCAGGGATATTCTTTTTGCCATGATAATCTCTTCGATCTGCAAAAGGTATAACCGTTGCTACGGCAGTAGAGTCTTTAGGGGCTGCCACTAAAGCAATTTCTGTAAAACCAGATTTCTTTTTTGTAAAAAAATCAGCCGCACTTTCTGTGGCAATTAATACCCCTCCTTGCTGTACCCATGCCTTTATCTCCGCTAGTTCTTTTTTGCCGAATAATTTACTTAAATTATTCCCCCCACCAGGCAAAATTAGTACATCATAATCATTCAGATCCGCACCTCCATATCTTAAACCAAATTTTGGGATAGCTGTTTGTTTTAGAATAGAAGTCCGAATACGCTCTACTGGCAAAGCAGTCACCTGATCAAATAAAAAGTATAATTGTCCACTAGTATAGGTACTAAATGGTGGCTCGACCATCAGTGCCACTTTAGGTTGTTTCACAGGTTTACTAAAACGAGAAGTCAAATCAATACCTGATTTCATTCTCCCCGTATTCAGTCCGTCGACTACTACATTCGCAGTACTTGCAATTGCTTCCATATCTGTTTTTACGGTTGCTGCTTTTTCTAAATTCCGACCTAATAAGACAATCAATGTACCAGAGTGATATTGCTTCGTTCCTGTATGAAAAGGTTTTTGTGCAGATCGAACCCTATAGCCTTTCTGCCATAATAAAGACAATGCTTTAGGTGCAAATTGCTGATTCCAATCAATCACGTAAGCATAGCTAGCATCTGGATTCGTCAACCCCGCAGCATAGCTCAGTGGAGTTGTTATTTTTGAAGAAGCAACATTGATAGATCGTTTACTTTGATAAGCTTCTAAATTGTATGCCAATGGTGCAGCCCAAGTAGACATATCATACATCACGGAATCCTCTATCGCCATTTCAGGTGAAAAAATACTATTGATAAATAAATGTTTGGGTTGATCGGTATCAATAATAATGGACCCTTTTGGAAAGTCGGTATTCGTAGCCTTGCTTGCTTTATTATTGGATTGATTAGTCCTATAGCTTTGAGCACCAGCAACAGAAAATTTATTATCTGCTTGACGCACCTCTACTCCGTGTCTCAATAAAATATTGACTACTTCTTTTAAATAGCCATTTTCATCTGGAGGCAATACATAGGCTTTTGTATTATTTTTACTATTCTTTGGATTCAGCGCTTGGTAAGTATATTCTTGGAAAACTCGTTTATGTTCTGCTGCTTTTTTTAGCGTCGCAATAGTCGTTGTATAATGATCGAATAGTCGCTGTCGAATAGTTAATGTGGTACCATCGCTCGTCTCAATTGCTCGACCCCCAGCAATCCCTCCTTGCTCTGTCAACATACCAATTGCTCCCATTACGGAAGGATAACTAGAACCATACCCTGGATAGAAAAAATCAAAAGCTTCTCTTGTGAAATAAGAAATCTTATGCTTATCGAAGGCATGAATGTTCGCCATTCCAAAGGTATCAGACAAAGCTTCATACTGATCTGGAAGTAGCTTATTTCGAGGCGTAGTACCTGGCATTGTAAAATAATTATTGTTGTAGCCCTGCTCATGATAATCGACATGTACCTGTGGCATCCATTGTTGATACACTCCTATATGCCCTTTGGATTCTGGATGCACACACCAGATCCAATCTCTATTTAAATCAAACCAATAATGATTGGTTCGACCATTCGGCCAAGGCGCATAGTGTTCCAAATCATGTGGTTCTTTACCCACTACGGAACGAGCCATCCCGTTGTACCAATACACATATCGATCTCGACCATCTGGATTAATACATGGAAACATAATAAATACCGTATTGTCTAGTAAGTCGGCAGTAGCCTCGTCTTCCGCTGCGGCTAGGCGGTACGCTACTTGCATAGCTGCTTCCGTAGAGGCTGCTTCGTTCCCATGTATATTATAACTGCAACTTACCACTACTGGATTTTTGTCCATTAAATCTACTGCCGTAGCTTCCTTAAGTAACATCGGATTAGCTAATTTCAAATTGGTTTCCCGAATTTCTTCTATTCGATTTTGATTATCTTTAGAACTAATTACTAAATAGATTAATTCTCTACCTTCATAAGTTTCGCCATAGCTACCAAGGGTAATTTTATCAGAAGAAGCTGCTATTTTTTTAAAATAATTTACGGCATCTTCATAGATGGTAAATCGTTCACCTAGCCTATAATTCAAAATATCTTTAGGCGCAGGAATAGCCGAGTCATAAGACAACTCTGGTTCAAAAGCAAATCGTTCTTCTACTAATTTTACTTGAGCCAGTAGATTGGTTAAGAAGAACGAACAACACAATATTAGAATGTAGTTTTTCATTTTGTATGATTAAATTAGTACAAGAATATTAAAGGATCATGTGGTGTTTTATTATTTAACCACATAGAGACATAGGTCACATAGGTTCGTTTAACTATGTGACCTATGTCTCTATGTGGTTAAAATACTTATAATACTGCCACATACAGCTAGATCAAATAGTTTACTGGCTAAGGTAAATTTTTAATTGTAATCTCCCTAACTTTGAAGTATGAATGTAAGCCAACCAACTCCAGAAATAGAAAAAGAATGGATAATAGGCCTTCAACAAGGGGATGAAAAAGCCTTGAAGTCTATTTTCAATCAATACTATAAGTATTTATTGGTTAGTGCTTATAACATTGTAGGAGATAATGCGAAAGCTAAAGACCTAGTACAAGATGTTTTTTATGAAATATGGAAAAAACGCAGCCAAATAGACATTCAATTCTCTTTAAAGGCATATTTAAGAAAGGCCGTAGTCAACGGAGGATTGAATTATTTAAAAAAACATCAACGAATAGATTGGGGGGAAGATCATTTTGATGCACAAACTCCTGATCGAGAAGCGTCTCCACATACCTTAATAGAAACGGCTGATTTACAATCTGTTATCAATACTGCTATTAACAATCTACCTTCAAAATGTAAAACCATTTTTACTTTAAGTCGGTTTGAAAAAATGGCGCATAAAGAAATTGCCCAACAATTAGATATTTCTACTAAAACTATTGAAAGTCATATTACTAAAGCCCTAAAA